>JAYUWZ010000821.1:0-6601 GCA_043753265.1 Verrucomicrobiaceae bacterium | reverse complement strand
TTGGGTCGGTCATGAAATTTTTTTGGGATGTGCCCCGGGATCGAACCCGTGGGCGGGTGGTGCTAGAACAGGCTCACATCGCGAGCCGACGGCTTGCGAGCCGCTGGTGGTGTAGACTCGGCTTCGCCTTTGCCTGTGGATGGATCAAACTCTTTTAATTCCAAATCGCCGGAAGCCTTACGCTGGATGGTTTCGATTTTCTTTTCGGCCTCGCCGAGCTTCTGCTGGCAGACCTTCACGAGTTTGGTGCCTTCCTCGTACGCGACCAGGAGTTGTTCGAGCGGCATGCGGTCCGACTCCATCTCTTCGACGAGACTCTCCAACCGCCCGATGGCGCTTTCAAATGTATGCTCCTGCGTATCGCTGGCTTTCGACATGTAGGCGGGAAGGATAGCGGGCAATGCGCCGAGGCTCAACGTACTTTTATGACATGAGGGAAAGCGATGAGGGATGAGCGATTAGCGATGCGCCTTCAGGGGAGTTGCTATGCCTTTGGTATTTCAGACGAGGGAATCGGTGGCGGGGAGGGGAGGGGTTTTGGCAGGAAGGCGTTCCATATCGCTGCGATTAGAAACAGGCCCAGTGCTGCGATGCCCATTTTTCCCCCGGGCTGGGTGATGGAACCCGGTGTGACGGCCATGAATGCGATGGGGAGCGAGAGCCAGAATCCGAATCGGCGAAAGGTGCGACTTTCCGAGAGTGAACTGCCATGGAACGCGGCGAGGAACATGAGCGCGTAGCTGGCCCATTTGTGGATTTCCCAGCCTGTGCCGCCTTTCACCGGATCGAAACGATAGTAGCCGGTGGTGCTGAAGTCCGAGTGGATGGAAAGGAAGCCGGTGTTGCGCGATTGATAGTAGCTGAAAAACTGGGAGACGAAGAGCAGCACGAGTGCGATGAGCGCCAGTTTTCCAGGGCCGGTGCGTTCGCGCCACCACCGGGCGATTTCTTGAAGCATGGGGCGACTACTTGCCGAGCAGCAGTAACACACCGGCGGCGATTGCCAGGATCGCACCGAGCGCTCCGATATAGAGGGCGGGGACAAAGAAGACCGCGCCGATGTAGATGAGGTAGATTGCGAGGAGGAGGTGGCCGAGGTTCTTGTTTTTCATGTGAGAAGGAATCGTTCAGGGGCGTACGTGTGATGTCGATGCGTAACGTAGGATAAATTCGCTTTCGCAATAGGAGACCACTCTACCACTTTGCCAACTGCGTGGGGAAAAGACACTGCTGGCAGTCGCTGGCGTCGCGCTGGCAGAAGTCCTCGTAGATTTGCAGGAGGCCTTGCTGCATGGCAGCGCTTTTCAAGAGCATGCGTGCGATGGCGCTGTCGGGGCCGAACAGGCGGAGGGCTGCGATTTCCACGCGCTGATTGGTGAGCGTGGAGGGCAGGTTTTGAAATGTAATCCAGCGCGAGGGGTCGGTTGCTACTGCGAGAGGGAGGAAGACGTTCACGAGCATTTCCGTGACTCGGGAATCGCCGATGAGCGCCATGCGCTTGGCCGAGGGCTTTGAAGTGACGGTGTAGTGGTAGTCCCAGTATTCGTCGCGCAGCCCAGCGCAGAAGTCGGTGATGGCCTCGGGCGCGCACTGGTCGCGCAGGGTGCTGATTTTTGACCAATGGCGGACGACCTGCGCCAAAGCGGCTAGGCGACGCTGAGGGTGATTCACGGGGCGCTGGCCGCCCATTTTCCACAGCGAGCGCGGGATGGTGAGGCGCTCGAATTCCGCGCGGCGCGGCCACCAGCGTTCCCAAAGTGCGCGCAGATAGGCGCGGGTCGGCGCGTCGAATTCGCCGAGGTCTTGCTGATTCAAAAAGCCTGAGACGCCAAAGAGAAGTGCGGCAGCATCGTCCTTCGCTGCGCGAAGGAGTTTCAAGGGCAGGCGCTGGGCGAGCAGGGTGAAGGGCAGTTTGTTCGATTTGTATCCGAGCGCCTCGGCGAGGGCCTGGTAGAGGGCCTCCTCGGTGCCGTGCAGTTCCACCATGCGCGAGAGCGTGGCGGATTTGCGCCGCATGCGAAACTGGGCCGCACCCAGCACAACTTCGCGCACGCGTTCCTCGGACAGGGCCCGGAGCGGGCCGGCGCAGCGTCCGAGTTTTGCATCCGGCATGGGGACAGGCGGTTCATCGAGCGCTGCGGGATCGAGCAGGACCTGCGGCACGAGGGTGTGCTGCGAGGTGCGGGTGAAAAATTCTGCCTCTCCGCGGGACAGAAATACATGGAGGATCACTTCGTCGTAGGCACGGTTGGTGGAGTGTCCGTGGTGCTCCCAGTCACGGGCATCGGGGTCGAGTTCGATGCAGCCGCGGCGGGTGGCCTGGCCTGCGATGCTCACCGCTGCCTCCGCGAAATCCGGCCCCGCCTCGCGATTCCAGACACCGAATTGCACGACTTGGGCGGGATGGCCCTCGGTCGTCGTAAACTCCCGCCCGAATGCGCCGGCAAACCACAGGGCCTGCACTTCATGCTCGGGCCAGTCCTTGGGTGAGAGCCGCTGTGCGCCCTCGCGAATCAGTCCGGGCTGGCGCAGTCGTTCGTAGCGCTCGGAGGGGTTCACGTTTCGTTACTCGCTTTGTGGTTTTCGGAAGCTGAGGAGGAGCAGCACACCGCCCGCAACGATGAAGCTGGCACCCACCACGGGGCTGTCTCCGAAGATTTGGACGAGCATGAATTGCATGCCCATCATGGGCAGGACGTACGACCCGATTCCGAGAATGATAAGGAGGATGCCCCAACCGCGCATAGACAAGGGTCTAGCGGGCGTTCGTGGATGAGTCGAGTGTCATCCTCTTGGGCGAAAAGAGCTCCAGTTACAGCGGAGTCTTGGTCATCGGCTCGTCCTCGGGCAGCGGCTGACCCTTGGTTTCGCGGAGGAACGGGAGCACCAGCAGGCCGACGAGGTAGATGCCAGCGAGCCAGCAGGCGGCGTCGCGGAATGCCTCGAGTTTTGCAGCCTCTTCGGCGGCCTTTGTTGCACCTGCTCCAAGTTCGACGATGGCTTTGTCGCTCAGCGACTTTTGCAGCACGCCGAGGGTAAACGGCCCGGAAGCAGCAATGAAGCGGCCCACATTGTAGCAGAAGCTTGTGCCCGTGCTGCGGAGGCGGGTGGGGAAGAGCTCTGGCAGGTAGATGGCGAAGCCCGCGAACAAGCCGAGCTGGCAGAAGCCCATCACGGCGCTCATCCAGATGTCCGCGCGGGTGGAGAAGCCGCGGAAGAAGAGTTGTGTGGCGGCAAATGCGGCGATGAGGCCGAAGGCGAATGCTTTTTTCCGGCCAAAACGCTGGGCAGCCTTGCTGAAGAGAATCATCCCGAAAAACGCGCCCACGTTCTGCGCAATCAGGTTTGCGGCGGTCCACCATTGCTTGGCGGCGGTCATTTGTTCCGGCGTCAGGTTTTCTTTTTTGAGGGCCACCTCGATGGCGGGATTCACGAGTGCCCCGCTGAAAAAGCCCACGCCCCAGAGGCCCACGACCCCAGCCACGCAGAGCAACATGCCGCCGATGGCAGGCCCGCGCCAACGTGCCTCACCGAGCAGGCTGCTGTAGGAGCCCATCGCACGGCCAGTGCCGTCGAGCGAGGCTGCGCGCGCGGCGACCCACTTCTCGGGTTCCTTGAGGCGGAGCATGATGAAGATGCAGAGAAAGGCCGGAGCCGAGCCGATCCAGAAAAGGTACTTCCACGACTTCATCGGGTCCATACCCGAGAGGGCCATTGCGCAAAGGCCAGCCGTCACGTTGCCCACTGCGGACAGGGCTTGGAGCATGCCCAGGGCTTTTGGCCGTGTGTTCTCAGGCAGTGCATCCGCGACCAGTGCCACCGCGAGGCCGAATACGCCGCCCACGCCCAATCCGGTGAGAGCGCGATAGATGGCGAACTGCGTAAAGTCTGTGGCAAATGCCGAAAGGCCGGTGCAAAAGGAGTAAATGAAGACGGTGAGTGCGAGAGTCTTTGCGCGCCCGATGCGGTCGCCCACGGAGCCAAAAATCAACCCGCCGAGCGCCCATCCTGCGACGAAAATGCTTTGGGAAATGCCCGCCAGTTTCCGCAACTCGTCATTGCTCGTGCCCACGGGCGCGAGCGCCTTTACCGCATTGTCGCGGGCCAGGATGAAGAGTTGCTGGTCAAGGCAGTCAAACATCCAGGCCAGGGAGGCCACGATGAAGACGAACCAGTGATAGCGGTTGAGCTGTTTGTACCAGGGTAAGGAAGTATCAGCAGGCATGTCGGGCGCGGACACTGGAGAGGAATTCCGGCAGTGAGAAGCGAGAAATTCCGTCTACGTAAGATATCGAAGGTGACAGGCTCGGATTCATCCAAAGAATTCGCGCGCGCGAACCTGGAAACCGTAGTCTTCGCCGCCATCACGCTCGCGGGTGGCGATGCGGGTGCCATTGACGCGGACCACAGTATCGGAGTCGTCGCGCTCGACGTAGCCGATACCGGCACCAGCGCCGATGTAGGGTCGGAAGCGCCATACGGGACGGAACTTCACGAGCGCGTTGAACATGAGCGCTCCGGCATGGATGTCGCCGTTGGTCCGCGCTTCAAAAATGCCGCTGTTGGAGTTAATCTGGCTCTCCACCTGCGTGTAGAGCGCTTCGAGGTCGAGTGCCGCGCTCACGGGAGATTTCGATTCGAAATCATACCCGAACTTGAGGGCCGCAAACCAGCCCATGTCGGCCCAGTATCCGTTTCGCAACCGATGAACCAACACCAGGCAACTCCGTAAGATGCCGGCCTGCTGTGACAATACCGACCCAAAAGGCACCCCCGCCGGTCTCAGCAGCGGACTACTCGAACACCTCAACGGTGAACTGTATCGCCGGAACCCTTTGAAGTCTTTAGCAAGAGCCGGAACGGCATGGTTCCGTGTATGCTCTACGACAACTCGCGCACGCGGACGTCACCGGTGAAACCCGTAAGGAAGTTGTTTTTGCTGGTGGAGAGAGGGAGCTTCACTTTGCCGACGAGGATGCTGCCGATTTCCTCAGCCTCAATTCCAAAGGAGTCCACCGCTCCACCGGCAGTGCCAAAGAGTTGGCCACCGACGGTGATGCTGCTGATTTTTGCTATCAGCCCGAGTGCGTTGTTATTGGCGAAGAGAATGTCGTTGTTGTCGCCATAGGTCCCGTTGACGGGGTCGATTCCGGCGACAATGTTCGTGGCCGAGAGGTTGCCGCCGATTTTGATGCTGCCAATGGAGGCATCGGCCAAAAAATTGAGACCTCCGAAGTAGCCTGCGCCGATGAATGCATTGCTCACATTGCCGACGACGGTGATTTTTCCGATGGCGAGAGTGGAGGCCTGGCTCGTGGGGGTGAAGTTGCCAACTGCGTTGATGAGGACGGGTACGCCTGGCTGGCCGATGACCGAGCCTTTGATCGTGAGTGTGCCGATCCGGTCCCCGCTCACGCCGCGTGAGGAGATCGTATCGCCCTCGAGGTTGCCGCCAATCGTTACGGATTTGAGGAAGCCGAAGCCAAGGACATTGTTGATATCGCCGCCGATAACGCTGCCACCGATGTTCACCGTGGCGGCGCTTTCTACGGAGATGACGGCGGCATCCAGGCCTCCGCCATTTCTGAGCACGCTGCCTTTTACTGTGATGGTGACCGGGGCGTCGCCCTTGCTGACGATGCTCCCGGATGCCGCGCCATTCCCACCGAAGAGGCTGCCGCCGACGGTGATTTTTCCAGGCCTGGAGGACTCAACCTCGATGCTGCCTGAACCGGGGATGTTGCCGCCAAACAAACTGCCGCCGACCGTGATGCTGGTGTAGTCGTCGGCCAATATTCCAGGGGAGGAATTTTGCCCCACCTTGCCCAGGATGCTGCCTTTGACGGTAAGCGTCCCCAGCGAGACGGAACCAAAGAAGCCGTTGAAAAACGGTGCGATGCCAAACATATCGCCTCCGATGGACGCAGTGAGAGTTTTGTCCACGACCAGATAGCCGTTGAAGTTTCCGGCGACCTTCAGCACGCCGAGTGTGCCTTCCACGGAGCTGATGATTCCGTCAACATTTTGGAGGAACTGAGCGGATTGGGCACCGAAGGACCGCACGGTGAGCGATTTCACGCCAGGGGTCACTTTATTGGCATCGCCTGCCAGAATCACTGAAAGGTCACCGGGAATACTCACGGCGCCGAGGTCGAGTCCTGTGGCGTCGATCTTCCCGATGTTCACCGAGCCGTCGCCACCGTTGGGGCCGGGTTTGGCGGTGACGGTGATGTTGGTTTTGTCGAAGACGATTCCGTTGAGCGTGAGCTTTCCCAGCGCGCTGCCACCATTGTGTCCCACCAGCATGGAGAAGGCACCTGCGGTGAGCGTGCCCTTGGTGACTTTCAAGGTGACGATGTCGCCGTCAACGTCCGTCCAGGTGGCGATTTTTCCGGCACCGCTAATGGCAGGAGCTTCCGCCTTCAGGGACACTGCAATCCCGGCAAAATCGCGCGTGCCGGTGCCTACGTTTCCAAGTTTCACCGCGTCTGCAGTAGCAAGGTTGACCGTGTAGAGGCCTATGGATCCACTGCTACGACCCACAATCCAGCCTATCTCAGGACCACCGATGAGCGTCGCGATATCGAAGCCGAGATCTGGC
>JAYUWZ010000820.1:0-3075 GCA_043753265.1 Verrucomicrobiaceae bacterium | reverse complement strand
CGGCCTCGCTGCATTCTCGCGCGGACGCGGCGGTCTGGAGGGAGTAATCAAGAATGATGGCGATGTGAAGCTTTCCACCGGCTGGACCGTGGGATGCGGAGCCGAGGTGAAGGAGGACGCGCGTCCGAAGCACCAGGGGAATGTGGAAGGGCTCAAGTGGATCGGCGTTCACGTGAATGGCGGCAAGTCGGTGCTGCGCTACACGGTGGGCAAACAGCTCGTTCTGGAAGCGCCCGGCTCGGAGATGAGCGAGGGCGTGCGCGTGTATACCCGCACGTTTACCGTTTCCCCGGGCAATGAGTTGAAACAGATGCTGCTGCTCGACATGGGCGGCCAGGCCAAGGAAGGCGCGAATGGCGCGGTGATTGTGGAGAAGGATGGGCAGGCCGCTGCCCTCGGCATCCGCGGCACAGTAGCTGGCGCGAAGATTATTGCGAAGCAGGGCGGCCAGATCGTGCTGGAGCTTCCGGCCCTGGCGAAGGCGGCGACTTTCCAAATCGCCATGGCCTCAGCCGGCGCAGCAGAGGGCGAGAAGCTTTCCAATGCAGTCACCAAGAAGGTGGAGATGGCCGATGTGACCCTGCTGACCAAGCCCGGAGCGGGAATTTGGGGGCCAGCCCTCGTATCGCCCGGCAAGCTGGGTGACAGCGAGCGCGCCTACACGGTGGATGACATCCCCTTCCCCGCGAACGATCCTTTCAAATCGTGGTTCCGTCCCGGTGGACACGACTTTTTCCCAGATGGCACCTGCGCTGTGGCCAACATGAGCGGCGATGTGTGGCTCGTCTCCGGCCTCGACGAAAAACTCGATCAGGTGAAGTGGAAGCGCTTCGCGAGCGGACTCTTTCAGGCGCTCGGCTGCAAGGTCGTCGATGGCAAGGTGTATGTGCTGGGACGCGACCAAATCACCCGCCTGCACGATTTGAACAACGACGGCGAGGCCGACTTCTATGAGAGCTTCAACCGCGACTGCGTGGTGACGGAAAACTACCATGAGTTCGCCCTGGATTTGCAGACGGATAGCAAGGGCAACTTCTACTACGCAAAGGGCAGCCCATGGACGCCGACAAACACGAGCCCGCACCAGGGCACGATGCTCAAGGTGAGCAAGGACGGCTCGAAGATGGAGATTTTTGCCACCGGCTTGCGCGCGCCCAACGGCCTCGGGATGGGCCCCGGCGATGTGCTGACGTGCAGCGACAACCAGGGCCACTGGATGCCCGCCAACCGCCTCAATATCGTGAAGCAGGGCGGCTTTTATGGGATGACCCCGGCCGCCCACAAAGAGCTTACTTTCAAGGCGGCGGACGGCACGGAATTCAAGGCAAACCCTTCCTCCGAGGAAGCACGCAAGCAGTACAAAACCCAGTTTTGGGAGAACTCGCCAATCCCCACCGGTGGCCATGATTTGCCGCTCGCCTGGCTGCCCATGGACATCGACAACTCGCCCGGCGGCGAGGTCTGGGCACCCGCGGGAAAATTCGGCCCCTGGGCCGGCAAGATGCTCCATATGAGCTACGGCAAGTGCAAACTCTACGGGGTAATGCAGGAGACGGTGGACGGCGTGGAGCAGGCGGCGCTGGTGAACATCCAGTTCCCCACAAAGTTCCTCAGCGGCATCCAGCGCGGACGCTTCGGGCCAAAGGACGGCGCACTCTACATGACTGGCCTGAACGTGTGGCAGAGCGACGCGGGCAAGGACGGCAGCCTCCAGCGCGTGCGCTACACCGGCAAGCCTCTCACGATGCCCGTGGCGATTGCCACCAAGGCGAATGGCGTGGAACTCACCTTCAGTGGCCCTCTCGATGCCAGCGCGGGTGAGACAGCGAGTTGGGGAGCCGAGCAGTGGAACTACCTATGGAGCCCCAAATACGGATCACCCGATCTTTCGGTGATCGAACCCGGAAAGAAGGGCAAGGACCTCGTATTCGTAAACAAGGCGACTCTGAGCGCGGACAAAAAGACGGTGACCCTGGAACTCGCCGACCGGCTGCCCGCAATGACGCTGCGCCTGAAGTGCAATACAAAAGGCGCGGACGGCTCAGAAGTAAAATACCAGATCGACCACACCGTGCACCGAATTCCCGGAAAGAAGACCGCAGGGCAGTAGCTCTTCGGCGCGTGTTTACTCTTGGCGTAATCGAGCATCCCTCAAAGCTGCGAAGCATCGAAGGTCGTTCGCCGGTTATGGGTGTGATTGGGCTGCCTACTTTTTCAGCCAGCCGCTGCTGCGCATCCAGTCCGCGGCGCGATCAGGCCAGGTGGTCACCAGCTTGTCGCTGGCACGCAGACCGTAGCCGTGGCCGCCGGAGGGATAAATGTGCAATTCGCAAGCTGCCTTCACTTTTTTCAAAGCAAGCGCATAGCCAAACGCGCCTTCCACGCGCACCGGATCATCGAGCGTCATGGCGATGAATGTCGCGGGCGTGCTGGCGCTCACGGGAAGCTCGGCGGAGACAGCGTCGGCCTTGTCCTTATCCGTGAGATAGGCGGGATAAATGAGCACTGTGAAATTGGGATGACAGTCGGCGTTGTCGACATCATCGATGGCCTTATAAGCCCGGTCTGCGTGGCTGGTCACAGCGGCCAGATGTCCGCCGGCCGAGAATCCGAGGATGCCGATGCGCTTGGGGTCGATCCCCCACTCTGCCGCGTTCTTGCGGGTGAGTGACACAGCGCGCTGGGCATCCTGCAGCGGAGGTTCATGGCGAGGACGATCCTTGCGGGCGGGCACCCGGTACTTCAGCAGCACCCCCGTGACGCCGATGCGGTTGAGCCATTCGCAAACCTCCGTACCTTCGAGGTCCCAGGCCAGGATGTTGTACCCGCCGCCGGGGCACACGATGACCGCCGCGCCAGTATCCTTGTCCTTCTCCGGGCGATAGACGGTGATGGTCGGCTGGGACACGTTGCCGAGCCGAATAATCGGTTTCCCTGCAACCAGGCCCTTGCCAGGTTCGGAGATGTCCTTTTCCTCGCCGATGCCACCTGTTTCCCCCGGTGCCTCCGCAGGCCACAGGCGCACTGGGGCGTCGGCGGAGAAGGCGGTCAGGGGCAGGAGGGCAAGGATAGATG
>JAYUWZ010000819.1:0-3077 GCA_043753265.1 Verrucomicrobiaceae bacterium | reverse complement strand
AGGTTCTCCCACCACCGTCCACCTTCGCCCTCCCCCAGAGCGGGAGCAAGCTCCCGCACTCCAGATTTCTGGTTTGTTTTGGAATTGCCCGCCAGTTTCAGGCAAAGCGGTGTCAAGCCACCGCAGTCCAAAGGCTGGCGCCTCGCTCGGTTGCTCCTTCTTACTTCCGACATTTCCTCGGACTTGTGAGTGTTCCTATTGATCCGCGTTCACGTCCAACCCCACCGCAACGCACCGACGAAATAAGGCAATCGCCTGACGCTCCCTGCGTGTGTCGTATATTGACGATGGGGTTTGGACGGATACAAGTGGCGGGCATGAACTTGCGACGAATCCTCCTTGGGGCCATCTTGGTGGTTCCGGTGCTGTCTCATGCGGCCAATATTGATCGCTCCACGCTCACCGAGGTGGTGAACAGTGTTCAGATTATCGAGCCGGCGACGAAGAAGAGTTCCGCGGCGAAGGTGCAGGCGGAGTTTTTTGCGCCTAATGTGCTGCGCACCGGGTCGAATTCCCGCGCGGAGATGATCGCCCCGGACCAGACGGTGACGCGCGTGGGGCAGAACACGGTGTTCTCCTTTTCGCGCGAGTCGCGGGAGATCGAATTGCAGAAGGGCAGCATCCTTTTCCAGAGCCCCTCGGGGAAGGGAGGCGGCACCATCCGCACCTCGGCAGCCTCGGCGGCGGTGCTGGGCACCACGATGATCGTGTGCGCCACGAAGAATGGCGGATTCAAGGTGCTGCTCGTGGAGGGCACCGGACGCGTGAAAAGTGGCGATGGATCCGTGCGCAAGCTGAATGGCGGCGAGATGGTCTACGCGCTGCCCGGCGGCAAGCTTTCGGGCATCTTTGAATTTCGACTGAGCCAGCAGGTGGCGGCCTCGAACCTTGTGGGCGGCTTTAAAAAGAAGCTCCCCTCTGCCGGCAAGATTCAGGCGGCAATCAACAAGCAGGAAAAGGATCTCGCGAGTGGCAAGGCGATGGATACCGGCCTGCTCGCGAGCGGCTCGCCTTCCATCGCGTATCGCGTGGATGTGGCGCGCGACTCGCTCACGGACGAGGCCAGCACTGCGCTAGTGGGCGAGCAGTCATCGCGCTTCCTGAACGCCGCCACCACTGCGGTGACGAATACGGCGTCGGCGCTGGATTCGGCACGCATCTTTGCGACGGGCGATCTCGATGCCATCGGGTTCCCCGGTGATTCGAGACCTTTTGTGGAGGGCGATGAGGAAGGGCTGCTGCCACGCCGCTCGGATAACTCGGCGCAATTCATCGCATCGAGCATCACTTTTGACAGCGCGTCGATCTCGCTCGATCCCTTCGCGGGCCGCGAGGTGTTTCGCTTTCTTTCGCTGGGCGACATTGCGCTGAACCAATCGGTCGACTTCGGCCAGTTTGAGGGGGCGCTGCAACTCTGGGCGGGTGGCACCTTTACCAAGCAGGAGGGCGAGGCCGTGGCGCTGCGCGCGGCTGCGGTGAATCTCACCCTGGCGGCGTTTGGAGTGGGATTCAGCACCGATGAAGCATTGCCGCAAACCCTCGCATCCATCAGCCCCACGGCGACGATTCGGCTCGGTGGCTTCACCGCGGAAAATACGCGCGGCAATCTCACCATCGTGAGCGGCAACGTGGAACTGGCGGGCACGCGCCTCGGGGCAGGCGAGATTGTGAGCATCGGAGCCACGCAGGATTTCGTGCTGCGGGGCGCACAGAACACCGCGCAGCCACTGCCGCTGACCACCGACCCCTCTTCGCTGCAAAGTGCCAACGCCTCCATCATCCGCGCTGGCAGGGCGTTAAACGTGAAAACCGGGCGCGATGTTTCGATTCGCAACACGGGGATTTTTGCGCCACGGGTCCGCATCGACTCGGGCCGCGATCTGATTTTGAATGTCGTGCAAATCGACGACGGCACGCTCGCCGGACAAGTCAGCCCAGCCATCAATCAGGCCGGCGCCCCTGTGCATCTCTCCACACGGGGAGTCGCAAATCTGAACTCGGTTTCCTTCCTTTCCAACGATGTCATTCTATCGGCCCGGACGGTGAATCTGAGGAACGTGCTCTTCCGTGGTGGCTCGCGCGTGATCCTGGAATCCGCGAACGGACAGCTCGCGCCGAATCCGAACACCAATGCGCCGTCGCTTCCCGGCTTTGTGAACTTCATCCAAAACGTGCGCTACGGGCAGAGCCCAGCGGACACCGCGATCATTTCCAACGGACCCGGGCAGGGCATCATCATCCGCCCTCGCGGCGGCGGCACGCCCCCCTAGTCACGACCGCCCACACCTATTTTTCTTCACCCAACCCACATGAAGTATCTCGCACTTTTACTCGCCACCACGGCAGCCGCATTCGGCCAGTCCGCGGATCGCGCCGTGGCCACGACGCAGAGCCGCTCCGGAAAATTCCGCTCCTCGACCATGCCCGGCGGATCCATGCTCCGCGACGTCGATATGCGCTCCGCACCCGAGCTTTTCCCTGGAGAGCTGGAGGACGTGGGGCCGCAGTTTCTGCTGGCCCGCCCCGACGTGTCGAAGAGTGGCCCGGCGAAGCACACCTGGTTTGAAGGCATCGCCGACTGGCAGATGTTTTACACCAACAACGCGCTGCTCACGGAGAAGGATCACCGCGACACCGGGGTGATGGTGGCGACCGTGCAGGCGGCGATTAATTTCCCCGCCGTGGCCGTGGCAGGCGGCACGCTCTCCACAAAGGCCGGGTACCGCCACCAGTGGTGGTACTACTCGCTGGACAAGACCCGGAGCGGCTTGAACGACTTCGACTTTGCCGTGAGCACGTTCTTTTTCTCGGGCCGCCACTCGTGGGACGAGAAGTGGGTCGCGTCATTCAGCATCGACTATAACCGCTATCTCTCCCGGGACGACAACTGGTCGGAATTCTACGTGGAGCTTGCGCCCTCGTGGGCGTTCGAGCGCAACTTTGAGCTGGATGAAAAAACGATCCTCACCGCCGGTTACTACGGCAGCTACCACTGGACGCAGACGGATCCCCAACCCGTGAAGCATATCAACGACCGGCTTGATTCCGCGCTCGGCGTGGCGGTCACGCGCGAGATC
>JAYUWZ010000818.1:0-13977 GCA_043753265.1 Verrucomicrobiaceae bacterium | reverse complement strand
CATAGTCAGTATCATGGCACTATCCGCCTCCACGCTGTCATGGCTGCTGTGCGCTACAATCGTGCAGTGATACAGTTTCATGCCGGTCGCATTCACATACACCGCCGCGCGCGAAAGCGTCGTTCCATCGATTCGCGCACCCTGTATCCGCATGGTGCCGCTGTTATGGTAAACTAGCCCTTTGATGAATCCGCCGTTCACATACAGCGTCGCACCATCGCACCCGATAGCCGTGGCCCCAGCTGCGTTATAGTCCGCCACGTTCAGGTGGATCGTGCCCAGCACGCAGTTCGCAAGCGAGCCCTCCCCTGTGGTTTCAATGAGGGATGCAGTCACCTTGACAACCCCACCTGCAATCTCAAGCGCATCATCTCCGCCACGAATCACTCGCGCCGCGATCGTCAGCGTTGGATTCCCTGTGTGCGTCAACACGGCGTCGTAGGAGTCCGAGCTGAGCACATCCGCCGCGACCGTCACCTCGCCCGCTTCCGCGAGAACTGCCGCGTTATTATTTGTCGGTTCCTCAATCTCGTTACGGATCGTCTTGCAGCGCACGAAGAGTGTGCTGCTCGCGTTGCTAATCCGAAACACCGCGTGGGAATTGGTGTTGGCCGATGGATTCCCGGCGAAGACGAATTCCCCGCACCCATCAATCACACAATTCACCAGCGCGTTCGCCCCGTCTGCCCCATCGCTAAACATGCTCCCGTCCGCAGCCCCTGTATACGAGACCACCGCCCCCGGCATAAAATACCAGTTCACCCCATTTTTGAGCAGGTTCCTTTCGTTGTATGTCCCAGGCCCCACCACGATAAGGTCGCCGCTATCCGCTGCCGTTTTCGCAGCGCCTAGAGTCGAGTAGGGTTTGGCGGGATCGTAGTCGGAGAGGCCAGCCCTGGTATCCGTGGCCGTCGTCGATTTCGAGACATAGACAATCGCACCGGCACTCGAAGGAACCAAGCTGGCCGCACTGCGCAGCGTCGCCATGTCCGTCACTGAACTGCCGAAGAGACTCAGCGTGCTTCCCGCGCTGAGGTTGATGGCCGCTCCACTCTCGGCGGTGATGTTCTTGCCGGTGCCGACTGACAGCGAATGGCTGACGCGACCATTTGCGTCGCGGGTGAGGGGTGTCTTCTGCGTGACCTGGCCGATGGTGCTGCAGGTGAGCAGCATCAGCAGGGCGATGAGATGTTTGATCATGCGTGTATGGGTTGGGTTCAAAAATTAGCTGCCGAGGATGGTTGCGCCCCAGAAGCGCCAGACGCCGCCGGTACGATGGAAGCGCGCCAGCACCTCCCTTGCTTCTGCTTCCGCGTTCGGGAGGGTGAATTTGGCAGTGCCGCTCAAGGCCGTTTCGTTCCAGACCTCAATAGTGGGATTAGCACTCGCGGGAAGGACGATGAGCACCTCGTAATAGGTGCCATCAAGGACAGCCACCGCACCGCTCTCATTCAGCGGTAGCACGAGCTTGCGCGTAAAGGCACCGCCACCGGCTGTGATGGTGACGACGCATGTGTGGTGCGCGTAGCCACTCGTGACGACGAGGTTGGTCGTTCCAGCGGTCGAGAGCGCACCGACCGCGTCTTCCGCTTTCGGCCAGCCAATGAGGTGTGAGGTGCCGTCAGGCAGGCCCACGCGCATGCGCTTGCTGTCGGCGGTCGTGAGGGAGACTTGCCCGTCCTGGTATTGCCCCTCGGCAGCGGTGGCTTGGGCCTGTGTGCCCGTGGCGAATGCGATGGGGATATCCATATTTTAGGCGGCCATATCGGCCAGGGTCACACTGGTAGCTGCCGCTCGGCTGTGGACGCCGCCGCTCCACGGCGCGGGAAACCACAAAATGCCAGGCGAAGGGCCGTAGCGATTGGTATTGATGAGGAGCGGATCGCGAATGACGTCTGCGAGGGTTTCGCCGGGAACGTCGGTTGAGTATACGAACGGCGCGCACTTGATGTTGTAGGTGATGATGGAGCACTCACCGTCGTATTGGGGCGCGTTCGTGTCCTCCCAATGGGCCTCGGCAGAGACGTAGCGGTGAATGGCCGTGCCCGTCTCGCGCTCGATGATGAGCGCACCCGTGTTGCTGGTGCGCTGGCGTGCCATGAAGCGGTGTTGCTCCGCAGCCTCGGCGCTGCCGTGCTGGCGCAGAATCGTCATGACGACCTTCAGCTCCTGTGTGGTGCGGTCAAACACCTTTGGGCCTGCAGCGCCGATGGGCGGCACCACGTCAGCCCAGCCCATGCCGTTGACGGTGATGTCGCCCACGACGCTGCCGCCCGCGATGGAGCCGTCCGCGATGACCAGGGTGTTTTGTTTGACGGTGAGCATTCCCGTTTAAGCTGCTGCGATGAGGAAGGGAGGCCTGCGGGTCGTGTCGGTTGTCCCGAGCCCCGTCCATTGCATGTCGCCGACGGCGTTGTCGGTCACGGAGTAGACCAGATCGGTTTCAGTGATGAGTGCCGCGCCATACACGGTGATGGTGTAGCCCGTGACCGGGAGGATGAAGTTGCGGGCGGTCGAAATCTGGCTACCGAGCTGCTCTGCCCACACGGCCTCAAATTGCGGACGCGTGATGCTGAGCGGCCTGCCTTTCACGGTGACCTCAAAGGCGGTGAGCTTTGCGTTTACTCCGGGCCACGTGCCATCGGAGAAGTCTACCAGGGTAGGCTTGAACATGACTTCCCATCCGGTCTCGGAATTGAGCGTGTCCCATGGTGCAGCGCCCCATGAGGGAGCGTCGGCGATGAGGGTCAGCGCGCTCGCGGAGTTCCATGCCGGGTGCTCATACTCCACATTAGTTTCCGTCCAGAAGGCAGCGTTGCCGTCTGCCGGCACGGAGCCGTAAGTCGGAAAGGCGCGGACGACTAGGTTGCCCACCCAACAAAGCTCGCCGCCCATCAGCTTCAGCGTGGGAAACTCCACGATGCGGACATTGTGGTAAGTGCGGAGCACATTCGTTGCACGATGGACAGCAAGCGAACGCTCCTTGGTGAGCCAAAAAGCGCCCGCCGTCTGCGCGACGGTGAAGTTCTGGGTATCGGTGTCTGCCGTGGCGTGGGGCGCGGTGTCGTGCAGCTTTACGGTATCGGCGTCCACCCTGCGCGCGAATACGGGCGCACGCTTGGTGACGGCGGGCGCGGAGGTAGGAGCTGCTTCGTCGTAACCCTGCATCACTTCATCGGTCGTGACCAGGCCATGCCCCACAATGGTGAGTTCGTTGTCGGCCAGGTCGATGGCGGTCACAGGGAGAACTTCAGGAGCAACGCCTCTGCCGTAGTTCGTTTTGTGATACGCCTGCAGCGGAGCGACGAGCGCGGAGAACGGCAGCAGGACAGGGATGGTGATGAGCCAGCCCAGTTGCTTTGTGACCGCGATTTTGTTGCCGCTGTTGGCGAGCACTTTGACATCGGTTGTGCGAACGCGACGTTCGGTCATGTTTCCTTGGGCGTGCATGACGACGCCGCCGAGGGTTGCGCTGCCGGGAATGACGACTGTGTCGCCGGGACTGTAGGTATTCATAAATGGACTAGCTGACGGTGTGGTTAGTGGAGTCGGACTCGAAGAAATCGGCCTTGCTTGCGGCGGTCTGGATCACGTCACCAGGCACCACGGCGAAGGGCACGGAGTAGACCAGGGCTGCGCTGTTGCCCGCGCTCGGCGGGGTGCCATCGAGCGTGTAGCGGATGGCTGCGCCTGCCGTGCTGCAGGTGATGGTGGCCAGCCCGGCAGCGACGCTGATAATGGGCCGTGCGACCTTTGTTCCGCTGTCAACGCCCCAGCGCATGCGGTGCTCGACCTCATACCCGTTGTTGCCCGGTGGCAGGTCGCCGTTGATGGGGTCTATCGGGTTCTTGGGGTAAGTGAACGGGTTCAGGCCGTTGACGAAAGACCAGTGCTGGAAAAGCACCGCACCGCGCAGGGCGAGTTGCCCCTCGGACTTCTGGTAGCCGGTGTCGCCATTGTTGAAGAGCGGGTTGACGATGTAACGCACACGGAGGACCAGCTCCGCAGAGAGGCCGGGCGTGTTGGCGTTTGCGTTCTCGATGGTGGGCCTCATCACACCGGCCACCGCGCCGACCTTTCCGGCCTTTTCATTCAGGGTGGCCAAGCCGTTGAGCACTTTGACCTCGATGTCGTCGACTTCGCTTATGATGTCGCCGTTGCCATCCTTGGTCGTGGAGAAGCTTTCCTTCAGGATGGTGAGTTCACCGAGGAACTCGTCGCCCTGGAGGCGGGCGGCGGCGGCGTCTTGCAAGTCTTCGAGTATGCGGGGTGCGATCATTATTTTAGGGAGTTGTTCACTGCGGCCAAGCCGACCGCGCCAGAGCGGCTACGCCCGAGGCGGCGTGCCTCGTAGCGGGTTTGTTCTTCGAGCAGCGCGGCCATGAATTGTGCGTCGCTCGGGAGGGCGTTCTTGTCGGGTGCCTGCCACACCGATGAGACGCACCAGTAATAGACTTCGAGCTTGGGCTTCGTGGCTTTGCCGCGCTTGCGCTTGGTAGCTCCGGCGTTGGAAGCTGCAGGCCGCTTCACAAGCATGCCCACAAGCTTCCCTCCGCCCTTGCCATTGAGAGGGATGAACATGAGCTGATTGCCGAATGTCCTGGGCGAGACGCCTGCCGCCTCGCGCCTGGCTGGAATGGTGAGGAACTTCTTTTCCACAGGCCGGAGCGTGCCGCCGTAGATTTTCTGGTTCATCGCCGGGTCGGCAATCGTGACGGTCGCCCCGGACTCGTCGTAGCTCGTGAGCGACGTAGCTTGGCGAATGCGCCGCCTCCAAAACCCGGAGGACTTCCAGCCCTGCTTGTTCGACGGACGGCTCGCAAAGTGTTTACGCAACTCAATCTCGCCACGTTTGCCGAGTGCGGCAGACAAGCCGCGCCGGGCCTCGGCAGACTTCGCCTTATCCAGCACGGCAAGAATGTCCTCTTGGGATTTGCTCGGAACTTCGATGCTGAGGATGGGGTTGCTCACGCGGCCTCCTTCCCGCGCCACCTGGCGCGTCCGTCCTCAATGACGACCTGGTCTTCAAAAATCACATCCAGCGCCCGTTGTAGCTTGGGATTCAGGTTCTCGACGCTGCTCTCCAGCCCGGCGTTGAAACCCTTCTCTGGAATGGTGACGTGCGTGTCCGGAGTGATAAGGCCCATCGCCTCCGCGTCATCACGGCTCACATCCTCGAGGCCCATGCCGCTCTCAAAGTCGAAGGGTGGCCACGGTGTGCCGAACCGCGAAAGCTTGGCCCACACCGGGTCGCTCTTGAGTGCGACCATGCGCCCGTTGATTAAACGCCCGCCAGCGGCCTCCCAGCGCGCAGGCCAGCCCTCCTGGGGAACATCATAAAGCGCGCCGTTTGAGTCCCGGCGTTTGCCACGTGGCACGTCGCGAGGCTCGATGCGCACCAGCTCCTGTGCGGGATACGCGTCCAGGACGAGAGGGTCTTGCTCGGTTTTCCATCGAGCATACTCCTGGGCGCTCTGCAGGTTGTGACGCACCGCGAGCTGCAGGCGCTCAAGGGATGTGATGTCTTCCAGCGTTCCTGCCTTCGATGGATCTTCCGGCCCGAGTCCGAGGCTCTTCGCTTTTGCCTGCAAGTCGGCGATGAGAGACGTCTCATTCTGCAATGAGCCGTTGCCACCACGACGGGTCATCGCCGCGATTTCGCGAATGCCGTTTTGCATCTCCTGCAGGAACTCCGCGGAAGTGATGGTCGCCGAAAAGAAGGCACGCTCGCGCAAGGCCAGCGGGACATCCTCCCAATCGGCGGATTTAAGCAGCGCGCCGATGGGAGTCTTTTCCGAAAGCTTCCGCACTGAATCTTCGAGCGGCTGAACTTTGGCGAAGAGCGTGGGCATTATTCGTCCTTCACTACGTGGAGCGGTTTCGCTGGCTTGCGCGGGGCAAGCGTTTCGATGACCTGGTCATCCGCTTTTGACGGCGTTTCCTTTGCCTTCTGGCGGACATAGGCCCACAGCGCTGGCAGCACGGTTGCGACGACTGCAGCCTCCGTGGGTGGCAGTTTCTCGGCGAGTGCGCCGCCTACCACGAGGAGCACGACAATAGCGATGAGCCAAAATTCAGAGGTTTGGATTCCGGGTTTCATTTTCAGAGTCCTGATGTTTGTGAGCGACCCGCTTGCCGCTTCGGTGCCGAAATGACGCGCACCTTGGGTTGTGCGGATTGCGCGGGAGCGACGTCCTCGGGAGGCACGACATAGCGCTCGCCGCGTGCCCACGCTTTCAGCCAACCCTCGGCATTGTCGTATTCGCTCTTACGGAACTCGTCGTAAAACTGTGCCGCCATGCCGGGGAGCCGGGCGAAGAGTCGGTTGCGGAGAATGGCAAGGGCAACGTCCTCGGCTTTGTCGGGAATCGTGTCGCCAGCACCACGCGGCACTCCGGTGGGGCAAAAACCACGCACATACCGGGCGAGCGAGAGAAGCCGCGAATCAAGGATGCCTTCTGCGGTCTGTTCGGGCTGCTTGGCCGCGTTCAAGATTGCGCGGAACTCGCCAGCCGAGACCCGTTCCTTGATTAGCGCTTCAGTAAGTTCGATCCACATTTGTTGGAACTTTGCCAGTGGGGCGGAGCCGCCCAGGGACATCCGCCCCACTGGATTCTTATGAGTTCTCTTCGGTGTTAGGAGGCGCTTACGGTGATGATGCGCGCACCCAGCGTCGTGGCGGCAAAGAGCCGTTCATAGTGTTCCACGATGACTTCCCATTTCTTCACCGAGACCTGCCGAATATAGACGGCATACCGGCCTCCCGTTTCACACGGAATCCAGGCGAGCTTGAAGTTGCTCGGGTCCGTCTCGCTCTTGCCGCCGATGCCGGTGAAGAGCAGCACCTTTGAGCCAAGCACTGACGCCTTGCTCGTGCCGCTCTGATACCGGGCACCGTCCTCCATGCCGAGCACGCCCAGCATTGAGGAAACCTGCTGCAGGTTCATCGAGCGGCCTGCGGTCGCCGCTGCCTTGTCGCTGCCGCCGTATGCGCCAAAGCGGAGGCTCCAGGCGGTGTCGCCGTAGAGCATGCGGTTCGGCTTCAAACCCGAGGAATCCTTCGCGAGAAGAATCTGCGAGTTGATGAGGTTGTCCGGGTCGGTGGCAACGGAGAACACGGCGGTGTCAGCGGTCGCGGCTGCGATGGCCAGGGCGACAGAACGCCGGTACTGGTTGCGCTTCAGTCGGCCCATCAGGGTATCGACTGCGAGGCGTTGCCAGTTGGGCTTGTTCTTGATTTTGTCCCAATCGAGTTCGATACGCAGGCCGCGATTTGCGATCTTGCGCGTCGCCTTCGTCTCGCTGGTTTCGATGGTTTTGAAATCCGCGTTGATTGCGCGGAGATCGTCATACGCACCGTCACTGAGAAACGCCTCTGCATTGCTGTAGAGTGCGTGTTCAAAACGCTCACCTTCGGCTTGGAAGTTGGGCGCGACGAACTCGACGAGTTCGTCATACCCGACCTCGTCTTGCCACCCGACCGCATAGCGCGTCTCGGCAACGGAAAACGTCGCCTGGGTGAAGTGTGAGTCGTTTGCGGTGGTGATCCGATTGTGTTCCCACGATTCATCGCGGGTGTCGGCTGGTAGGATGGACGATTTGAGGATTCGCCCGGCCATCTCGGCGTTTGCCGTGTGCTGGAATAGAGGCAGTTGTTTCATGATGTTTGTCGATTAAGCTGCGAGGACTTTGACGACGCTGGGTGTGGCGAGCGCTGCAGCGAGTGCCCGGATGTCGTCGCCGATTTTCTCGGCCTCGGTTTTGAGTGCGGCGAGGTCGGCTGCACCTGCTGCCGTGCCGTTTGTGCTGGTGAGCGCCGCAACCACTACGGTGCGCACCGGCTCGCAAGGCAGGAACTCGATGACGTAGTTACCGGCTCCGACCTGATTTGCTGCTGCGATGGAACGTCCCACTTTGTAGAACGTGCCTGCGACGGCGGGCTCTGCCTGGGCAAAGCCGCTCGCTGCCGTATACAGGTCGACTCCCTCGGCGAGCCCAGTGGCTACTCGGACTTTGCGCGTGCAAGGCCCGCCCAGCCCGTGGACGTTTATCAAGTCCTCCGCCGCATCCGGTGCGTCGTCGGTAGTGCCGAGGGGGAAGTCCGCAGCTCCGCACACCGCAACGTGGTCGGCGTCAGAACCGGTCTTCACAAGGAGGTGCGTGTAGCTGTGTGCCGCATCCGCGAGCCGGTTAAAGACGCGGTGGGTGCCAGTGGACGACTCGGCGTTTGCCGTGCCGTGAGCGCTCATAAAGCGAGTCCCGAAGAACGGGACCGCGAGAGCGACGAGAAGAATTCGGATGAATTGTTTCATGGTTTCTGTCGGTTACTTTTTCTTTTCGGCATCTGCCTTTTTGGCTTCTGCCACTTTCTTTGCGTCGTTGGCTTTCTGGTCCACCGCCGCCTGCACGGCCTGCTCAGGGAGCAGTCCGGCTGCTACGCGCCAGCGCACGTCCTTGATGTCCACGCCTGCGCCCTTGCAGAGCAGTCCCAGCATGGAAGTGTCAGCCTCCTCCAGCGGAGCTGTCGCCACTGAAAGCTTCCCGGCCAAGGCAGCCTCAATGGCCTGACCGGCTTCTCCGATGGCGCGATTGTGTGTGTCCTGCATGCTGGCGATTTGCCGCTCATGGTTTTGCTGCTGCTCGGCGAGCCGGGCTTCCAGCGCAGCCAGGCGAGTGGCGGTGTCGTCGGTCTTGGAGTCAGACTTTTCAGTCTTCTCCCCTTTTTCGCTGGTTGTGTTGGCAGTCAGCGATGCGCCGCAGAGTCGCGGCATGAACGTGGCCACGAGGGCCGCGATGAAGATATGGAGTTTCATGTTTGGTGTTGGACTAGGCGGTGGGTGGGCGCATGGCCTGGACGAGGCTTGCGTTTGCTGGGTCTTCCATCGCGGCGTCCCACGCAGCGCCGCGACTGATGTTGCGTTCCTTGGCGAGCGCCGCGACTTTCCCCTCAAAGGTAGCCGCTGCAGCGTTAGCAGTGGCCAGGCTTGCCGGAGCGGCGATTGTGAGAGCGCCGATGGGCAGGGTGTTAAAGGCGGGCTTTTTCGCGCCCAGCTCCTTTGCTGCCGCGAGCACGCTTTCAGCAGTTACCGGTTTGTCGCCGGTGCTGTTGATGGTGAGCCTGCCTTTCCATGTATCACGCTCGGCAGGCGTGAAGAGCGCGGCCCTCTCGGCGGCGAGCGCGAGTTGTTCGCCCAGGCCATTGGCCGTCGCGAGCAATGTTGCATTCGCCGTCGTGAGGGTTGTGTTCGTCGTCGTCAGCCCGGCGTTTGCCGTGGTGAGCTGGGTAACGGTGCCCTGCAGGGTGTTGCGTTCAGTGGTCACTGTGCCGAGCTGCTGCTGCACGGCGAGTGTGGCTGCATTGGCGGTGGCCAATGCCGTGGCATTTGCGGTGCTCGGCTTCAGGGATTGAAGGGCCTCGCGAATCTGGTCCCAGGACGCTTCGGCTTCGAGGCCGAGCGCCTTGGCAATTTCACTTTGGTTCATTGCTTTTTGTGTTTGCGGTTTGTTGTTGCCGTCCGGGTCGTCCGCATTGGGCGTCCAGGCCGGTGAGTCTGAAATGTTGGGCGTCGGCACGAGGCCCACGCTGAGGAGCATCTCGGGATAAACGCGGCCATTTGCGTCGGGCGCTTCATGCACCCAAAACGGCGACGGCTTCAGCGGCCCGCGTCCGCGCCTCGCCATGTTCTCCGAGTTCCACGTCGTTTGCCCTTCGAGCCCATTCTCTCCTGCGCGCAGTGCGCTGATGTCAGCCAGGTGCAGTTTGGCCGGCCAGCGGGCCGGGTCTACGTCGGGATGCCCTTCCCACACGGTCGAGCCCATGTTCCCAATCTGGCCGCGATGGCGAAGGTTGTAGGTCCAGCGTGCGACGCGACCCGTGAGCGAGTTCCACGTGGTCACCATGCGCTCGGCTTGCGAGCGCTGAAAGACCTGCACGTAACTGCCATCGGGCGAGGGATGCTCGCCGTATGGTGCAATGAGGAACCAGCCGTCCTCGGGTGTGTCCAGGACGGGCTGTGCATTGGCGCACATGCACACGCTTTGAATGGCAGCAGCATTTGCGGTGAAGAGGGTGAATGATTTCATTTCGTCGCTTCCTTTTTGACTTGGTTGATTCGCGTGATTCCCGATGAAACGCCGCCGAGTGCTGATGCTCCGAGAGCGCCCGTTTCTGGCATGGCAATTTCCATCACAAGTTCGCGGGTGAGGAGGTCCGGCACTTCCTCGGCAATGCTATCTGCCTCGGTGGCAAAATCGGCCATGGTGATGTCGCCAGCCCCGAGCCGGGCGATGAGGGTGGCGATGCGTGTCCCTGTGGGTTTCACGCTTTCCCGGCGTGCTCCGCTCACCGCGACAATGGTGCGTGTGATTAAGTCCGCCTCGTTCGCTGTCGCGGCATTTGCTGAAAAGGACGGCGGGAATGTCACTGCCGCTTTACCGAGAAGCATCCGATCCGTTCCTTGGTTTTCCGGCACTATAATCGGAACATTGAGACGCTCGGCAACTTCCTCGGCGTCGACCGGAATGCCCCGGTCAGCGAGCGCACAGGCTGCGGAGACCAGTGCTGCAGCGTCCTCGCGTTCCTTCTCTTCCTCACCGTCGAGCCGCACATAGGCGAGCGGTCGGACTCCCGCGCCAAAGCACATCTCGATGACCAGGCGGTCCAGATTCCGGCGAAGCGCGCCTCCGACCATCGTGATGGAGCCGCGCTCCACGACAGCCGTTTCCTCTTTTTGAGCAGTCACGCCGGTACCGTCGCCATCACCCGCGCTCATCGTACCCAGGTCGCTGCCGCGAAAGAGCGTGGCCATGTGCCTATCCTGACGCTCAACGAACTTACTGAAGGCTTCAACGCTGGCCGTGCCCTTTGGCTCAATGACTTCGATGGGCGAGCCATCGCCCGACCAGCCATACACGACGGCGGACATATCGCCCGTGAATTGCTCCACCATATTTTCCATGGCCTCCGCTTCCGGCGTGCCCTCAGCCGCAGGCGTCTTGCCGAGCACTTTGCCCTGCGCATACCGCTCATTGAAATTGGTCCAATCCTGAAAGCTGAGCCGTTTGAACGTGTAGCAAATGGACGCCGCGAACATGATGCCACGTCCGCACGTCGTCATCCACTCTCGCGAATCCATGGCCTTACCGTCCACACCGAGGCCGCTTGCATCGTATCGAAGGATGCCCGTGGTGTTCTCAAAAAAGTAGAGAGGCACGAACTCAAACTCTGCGGTGATAACCGGCACAGTTCCACCGCCTTCAACCTGTGTGCTTTCACCCATCGGCTTCCAGACCAAGTGATGAACGGCATAGCGCATCGCCGTAGCAGAGGCCATTTGGTCGGCAAGCTTCTCGAACTCTCCACGGTCGTTGCGGTCGTACGCATTCACCGCCGTGGAATGGTTGTAGAAGAATTGCAGGCACGCCTCGTGGCGGGCTGCTTCCTTCTCATCCGCTCCGGGCACTTTCTCAATTCGCCACGTGCGCTGAGACACGGCAGCACGGTGCTTTGGCTCAACGCTCGAAAGCACATCGTCGCGCTCAATCATGCTCTCCCAGAATTGGGCAGCCTCGCGCAGCAGTCCGCCCTTGAATGAGTCGAGCGCGACACTCAGCCGCTCGGGCGAGAGGTAGCGCATGGGATTGAACCGCACCCGGTTCTGCATCAGCACGGCAGCAGCCGTCGTGAGAGGTTTTGTATTCATACTGCGCTCGCCCTTCCTTTGTTGCGTCCGCCCGCCCGCCGTGAGCGGCTAATGCTCTTGTAGCCTTGCGCAGGTGCCGTGTTTGCTGCTCCGCATTCCGTCTCCGCGAGCAGACTGTAGCAATTCGCGAGGAGTAAATGGTTCTGAATCTGGTCGAGATAGTCGCCGGTTCCGTCTTTCTCGCTGCCGACAAGGAGGTGTTCGTCCAGGACGGAAAGCAATGGATCGGCCCCTGGCTGATTCCGGGGCAAGAGGAGCGCTGGGTTGGCACGCATGCCGCCATTGTTTGGCAACACGTCATGCACGCCCTCGGCGGGCGTCAGAAATTCACGCACTCCATTGTCGATGGTCTCGTAACGGTTGCACAGAACTACAGGCACGGCCCTCTCGCCATCGGCTGTCGGGTAACGGTCAAGCGCGTGCTCAATTCCCGAGCCAGGCCGCTTCTTGTCGAATCTTACCACGGCGCACTTTAGATTTAACCACCGGCCAAGGTTGCCATTCCACGAAAGGCCGCTCTGGTAGCGCAGCGAGCTGCTGTGCTCCATGCCGGTTGCCGGAAGCGTCATCCGGGCGTCGGCAATCCCGTTGATTTGAGCGGCAATGCGGCGGGCTGCGTTGATGTCGGGCCGCTGGTCAAGGAACAGGGCGCGAAGATTGTAGAGCTTGAAGAGCTGGCAAATCCGGGTCTCCGCGTCGTGGGATGCAATCTTCTCAACGGCGATGACACGCTTCACCCCCGTTTCGAGGTCCAGCTCACGGACGATAAACCACCAGGCATCGCCAGCATCGACGCCGCCGTAGCGCACGTAGCGCGTCGCCACCGGCCCGAGGTCGAAGGTCTCCACGGTGCGGGCGCGCTCGATCACCTCGGCGGACAATGCCTGTGTTTCGCTTTGAGGCATCGCGAGCCGGTCGCACCGAAAGAACGTCATCTTGCGCCCATCGGTGAGAGCGCCCGTGCGACCCGCGAACGAATTGACGATCTGCCGCAAATCGATGGCCCCAATGCCGAGCTGGGCGATGCGGTAGCTCGGGTGCATCTTGATGCGCTGCGGGTGACGATGCGCCCATATCGGCATGGAGCGCTGCAGCGGGCGACCTGTCTCCGGGCACGCGAGATAATAGTGCCAGTCGGGATCGTGCCCTACTGCCACGGCTTTCGTCTCCTGTGGGCGCACCCATGTGCCCGCCCATGTGAGGCGTGGGTCGTCATCACGTGACTCGCCCTTCAATGCCAGGCGGAAGATTTGGGGGAACTTTTCCTCGGGCACTAAGCCGCCCTCAGCTTCCATGGCTACTGGCATTTCTTCCACGTCGGCACCGGCGCTCAAACCCACGGGCAAGGCGTCGGAAGGAAACAGCAACATCACGCCCTGGCTTCCGTCCTTCCATTGCTTGTGCTGGCCACGGCCCGCGACACGCTGGGTGCCGATTTTGAAAATCAAACGCAGGGCGCTCGATGTGAGACGGCCCGCGACACTGGCCTCGTATTTTTCGGGGATGTCATCGACCTCATCTTCGCCAGCCAAGTCGAACGTGAATGACGTGGCAGGCTTCTGCAGGCCCAACGTCATTCCATACGTTTTTCGGCGTCCATCGGTGATGGTGAACGCGTTCTTCCGGTTCACGCTTTTGCCATCGTTGGAGATGGCTTTGCCCACTTGGATGAGCCGCGCCAACCAGCTAATCTGCTGCACCACATCCGGGCGGAACTTGGTATCAACCAGGTTCTCCATGATTGCGTCATCCGGGCCGTAGAGACCCATGCGCAGCCAGGCGCACGCACAAGCCCACGCGAGCAGATTCATTTGCAGGGTGGTCTTTCCCCATTGTGCCCCACCGGCGAGCGAGAGAATCACGTCGGGGATACCCAGCTTGATTACACGGTCGAGTCGGCGCACGCAGGCGTAAAGCGCCTCGCGGCCCTCGAACGAAAATTTGCCATACTCGCCCTTGCCCGTTGGCACCATAGCCACCTCAGTGAGGAAATGCTCAAAGCTCTTAATGCTCGGCACGTCAACGGCGGGAGCCGATTCCTTGCGCACTTTGCGGGCGAGTTTGTCAAGCGCGCTCAAGCGGCCTCCTTCATCTTCGCGGCGATGCGCTCCTGCATCTTCGCCAGCAATGCGAGGCCCTCTGGATCGTCCTTTAGCTCGTTCGCAATCTCCTCGAAGCCCGCCTCTACCTTCGTCTGCATCGACGCACGCAGTTTGTCCTTCGCGAGCTGAAGGTTGTTCAGCCTCACCACGGCCTGCACGAAAGGTTTGGTATC
>JAYUWZ010000817.1:0-6611 GCA_043753265.1 Verrucomicrobiaceae bacterium | reverse complement strand
TAGTGTATCGGCAGGGTGGCTTGCATGATGCTCTTGTAATCTTCGGTTTATCAAAATTGCGCTTGGACTTGTGGGGTTGTCCGCCGTTTGCTGCGCATCGAATGAGCACAGAGAAAGTCGTTATTGTTGGAGCGAGTGGATATTCCGGTGAGGAATTGGTTCGGTTGCTGTCGCGGCATCCCCATGCGGAGATTGCGGCCCTGACGTCGCGCCAGCTTGCGGGGCAGACCCTTGCGTCGGTGTATCCCCGCTTTGCGGGCACCCGCTACGCAGGGCTGAAATTCATTGAATCCACGACGGAGGCGATTCTGGCCACGGGTGCGCGCATTGTGTTTCTCGCGCTGCCGCACGGGGTGGCTGCGGAGTATGCGGCCCCTCTTATCAAGGCGGGCTTGCGTGTGCTCGACCTGAGCGCGGATTTCCGGATCAAGAACATGGATACATACGCCGAGTTTTACGGCGAAAAGCATCACGCACCGGAGCTTGCAGCCGTTTCCGTGTATGGACTGCCGGAGATTTATCGCGAGCAGATCCGGGATGCGCAACTGGTGGCCTGCCCGGGGTGCTACCCCACCAGCGTCATCGTGCCGCTGGTGCCGCTTCTGCGCAGGCGGCTTATCAAGCCCGGCAGCATCTGCGTTTTCAGCATGAGCGGGGTGAGCGGCGCGGGCCGGAATGCGAAGGTCGACTACCTATTTGCCGAGTGCAACGAGAGCGTGCGCGCCTATAGCGTGCCGAAGCACCGGCACCTCGCGGAGATCGAGCAGGAGTTGGAAGCCGCCGCAGGGCATGAGGTGCGGATCAATTTCACGCCCCACTTGATCCCGGTGAATCGCGGCATTCACACGACGATTTATGCGGCACCGGAGGAAGGCGTGACTGATGCCCAATTCTCAGCGGCCTACGAGGAAGACTATGGGACATCCACGTTTGTGCGCCTGCTCGGCAACAAAGGCGGTCTGCCGGACACGAAGAATGTGACGATGACCAACTTTGTGGACGTAGCATGGCGGCACGACACGCGCACGGGTCGCGTGGTGATCCTGAGCGCGGAGGATAATCTGGTGAAAGGGGCGGCGGGCCAGGCGGTGCAATGCCTGAATGTGATGTGCGGCTGGCCGGAGGAGACGGCGCTGCTGTAGCCGGAAGGCGAAAGTAGGCGAGGTTTTCCAACCTCGCGCGGGAGGGGATGCGCGGTGTGGGGTGAACACTGGCAGGCATCTGCCTGCCTGCGCTACCCGCCCCACATTTCCGCCCAGCGAGGTTGAAAACCTCGCCTACTTTTTGGCGCGGGTTTTGCGGATGGCTTGGACGATGGACTCGGCTTTTCCATCGGCAAATTCCGTGATGAGAACGGAGCCTTCCGCGAGGCCGGTAACGGAGCGGATGAGGCGGCCGGTGGCGTCGGTGGCGAGGTTGTAGCCGCGCTTGAGGGTGCTTTTGGGAGAGAGGAGGCGCAGCATTTCCGCGACGCGTGTGGTGCGATCGCGGTGCCGCTGGAGATGGCGCGCGGCGCGCTCCGCGAGGCGTGTCGAAAGGGATGCGAGGCGCTCGCGGAGGAGGGCGAGTTGCTGGTCGGGTCGGTGGTGGCGGAGGGCGGACTCGGCGGTGGCGATGCGGGTGCGCAGATCGGAAATGCGCGCGGTGGTGGAACGAGTGAGGGCCTGGTCGGCGGTGTCGAGGCGCTGCGCCGCCTGCTCAAGACGTTGCGTGGGCTCGCGGAAGAGCGCGCTGCGGGCGAGGCCGGCAAGCTGTGCGCGGGCGGAATCGAGCGCTGCGAGGATGTGGCGGCGCAGGACCTGTGCGCGCTGGCTGAGCACGCGGAGGATTTCCTCGGTGTCAGGCGCGATGAGTTCCGCAGCGGCGCTGGGAGTGGGTGCGCGGAGATCGGCAACGAAGTCGGCGATGGTGAAATCGATCTCGTGGCCGATGGCGGAGACGACGGGAATGGGCGATGCGGCAATGGCGCGGGCGAGGCGCTCGTCATTGAACTCCCACATGTCCTCGATGCTTCCGCCGCCCCGGGCGATCACGATGACGTCGATGGGCGCACTGCCCTCGGATGCGAGGCGATGCAGCGCGTCCATGGCGGCGGTGACATCGGCGGCGGCACCGTCGCCCTGCATGCGCGCGGGGCTGATGATGACGCGGAGCCATGGGGCACGGCGGGCAAGGATATTCAGCATGTCGCGCAGGGCCGCACCGGTGGGCGAGGTGACGATGCCGATTGCGCGCGGGAATTTTGGGAGGAGGCGTTTGTGTTCCTCGTCGAACAATCCCTCCGCGGCGAGCTTGCGCTTGAGGGCTTCAAATTTGGCCTGGAGCAGACCCGCGCCTGCGGCTTGCACGCTGCTCACGACCATCTGGTACTGGCCGCGCGCCTCATATACAGTAAGGCGGCCGCGGGCCTGCACGAGCATGCCATCCTGTAGCGGGACACTTTTGCGCCACGTGCCGCCGCGCGCGAATTGCACGCAGGCGAGCTGGCATTCGGCGTCCTTGAGGGTGAAGTACTGGTGGCCGCTGGATTGCTGGCGGAAATTCGAAACCTCGCCCTGCACCCATACTTCGTCGAAGGCAGCTTCAATGAGTCCACGGATGGAGCGGGTGACGTCGGTGACACTCAGCACGCGGGCTTCCTGCTTTGCGGGAGCGGGGGCGGAAAAGAAATCGTCGTTGGAGTCAGGCACGGGAGGGAGGGGAATAAACGCCCAACGCTCAACATTCAACGTCCAACGCCCAATGGCGCAAGCGACGCTCGGGTGCGGAAAACGAATCTCCCACTCTCGCGGGTTGAAAACTTCTGCCCCATTGGACGTTTAGCGTTGGGCGTTGGACGTTGAGCGTTTTCTCCCGTTTGGCGATTCCGTCTTGCGGCGCGTGGGGAGTCCATTAATCTCCGCGCCCCAAAGCTGCGGCTTTGGCCAAACATACCATCACGAAATCATGGCCAATACGATTCTGGTCGGCGCCCAGTGGGGCGACGAAGGCAAAGGCAAAATCATCGACTTTCTCACCGAGAGCGCGCAAGTCGTCGTACGATCGCAGGGAGGCAACAATGCCGGCCACACGGTGATCGTCGAGGGAACAAAATATGTGCTGCACCTGATTCCCAGCGGAATCCTGCGCAAGGGCACGATGTGCGTGATCGGCAATGGTGTCGTGATCGACGCGGTATCGCTGGCCGGGGAAATCGCCGGTCTGCGGGAAAAGGGCATCCCGGTCGATAGCACCAACCTGCTCATTTCCGACAGTGCGCACCTGACGCTCCCTCACCACCGTGCCCTGGATAAGGCCAAGGAAGTGGCGAAGGGCAAAGGGAAGATTGGCACTACGGGACGCGGCATCGGCCCGACGTATAGCGACAAGGCTTTGCGCGTGGGACTGCGCACGGGTGATCTGCTGAAGCCCGAGCGCTTTCGTGAGCGGCTGAAAGTGCGCAGCGACGAGGCCAATGTGCAACTCGCCGCGCTGGGCGTGGAGACGATCGATTTTGAAAAAGCCTGCGCTGAATACCAGACTGCGGCCGAGACGATCGTGCCTTTCCTCGGCAACACGGTTGTGTGGCTCGCAGGTGCGCTGCGCGACAAGAAGGAGATGCTCTTTGAGGGTGCGCAGGGAACCTTCCTCGATATCGACCACGGCACGTATCCCTACGTGACGAGCAGCAACACGACCTCCGGTGGCGCATGCACGGGGTCGGGTGTGCCGCCCAATCGCATCGACAAGGTGATCGGCACGCTAAAGGCCTACACGACCCGCGTCGGCGAGGGGCCGTTTCCCACCGAGGATGAGAAGATCAGCGACATGCTGCACGACATGGGGCGCGAATTTGGAGCAACGACAGGGCGCGCGCGCCGCTGTGGTTGGTTCGACGCGGTGGTGACGCGCTACGCGGCAATCGTAAACGGCATCGACGAACTCGCGGTGACCAATGTGGACGGACTCGACACGCTGGACACCATCCGTCTGTGCACGGCCTACAAGGCAGGCGGGGCGCTGCTGGATTATCCGCCCACCGACCTGGAGGAACTGGCTGCCTGCGAACCCGTTTACCAGGATTTCGAGGGCTGGAAGTCCGACACGACCGCTGCGAAGAGCTGGAACGACCTGCCGGCCAAGTGCCAGACGTACCTCGTAGCACTCGCAAAAGCGACCGGTGCCAAGCTCGGTATCGTGAGCGTGGGTCCGGGTCGCGAGCAGACGATCCTGCTGTAATTTGTCTTTATGAAGACCGCCCGCATTTCAGGATACGGAGTGATCTTTTTCCGGAACAAGCCAACGCTGAAAAGTTCGCCACTCGGTACGGAGAACATCTCCATCGTGATTTCGAAGTGCGTGCAACAGCGATGAACCCACCCCGCCATATCGCAATCATTATGGACGGCAACGGGCGCTGGGCTCGTGAGCGCGGGCTGCCCCGGCTGAAGGGGCATGAGCGCGGGGCGGAGAGCGTGCGCGCGGTGACGGAGGAGTGCGTGGCGCTGGGCGTGGAGTTTCTCACGCTGTATGCATTCTCCACGGAGAACTGGAAGCGACCGGATGAAGAGGTGGCCGGCCTGTGGCTGCTGCTGGAGCTTTTCCTCGACCAGGAACTGCCCACGATGATGAAGAACGGGGTGCGGTTGCGGGCGATTGGGCGCATCCATGAACTCCCCGAGAGCACGCAGGCAAAGCTGGCGGAGACCATTGAGACGACGGCAAAGAACCCCGCGACGACGCTGATTCTTGCGCTGAACTACAGCTCGCGCACGGAGCTGGCGGATGCAGCGCGGGCGCTCGCAGTGGATGCAGTGGCAGGCCGGATTCAGCCGGAGGAAATCACGCCGGAGTCGATCAGTTCCCGCCTCTATACTGCAGAATATCCGGATCCGGATTTGCTCATCCGCACGAGCGGTGAGTTGCGGCTCTCGAACTTTCTGCTCTGGCAGCTCAGCTATGCGGAGTTTGTGATTACCCCGAAGCTCTGGCCGGATTTTGGCCGGGCGGAATTGCGAGAGGCGGTTGCTGAGTTTCAGCGTCGGGAGCGGCGGTTTGGGGGGCTGTGAGGGCGACGTGAGGAGTGGAGACGTGGAGAAGTGGAGATGTGGCTATCCGCGGTTTTCGAGACGGGATTCCAGGATGCGTCGCTCGGATTCGTAGGCTTCGCGGGCCTTGCGGTAGGCCTCCGCTTTTATAGGACCGCTAATGATTTGATATACACCTCCAATAACTACCAGGAATCCAATAGCAAGGAACGGGGTTTGGGGAGCCGAAAGGCAGGCACTGGCACCAATCAACAGCAGGAAAATTCCACCAAACACGGAGACCGCGGCATCTGGTTCCTTGACCCTTCCGTGCTTGCCACGGATCATGTGGGAATCCTTTTCTGCCGACCATTCGCGGTCCAGTTTCTCTATCTCATTCTGAACGCGGATTACCTCGAGATTCGCGGCCATCCTTGTGGTCTTTTCGCTCAGTTCCCCGAGCAACTCGGTAAAGATGGCGCTGCCGGTATGCTGCACGGCGAGGCGGGTATTACAAAACTGGCACGTGACGAATCGCGCGTTGTCGGGGATATCGAGCGATGCGCCGCAGTTTTGGCAGGAAACAGGGACGAGCTTCATGGCAAATCATTTAACCAGCCCGGCGAAAGAATCACAAGCGATCGACACGGGAAGTCGCATCCTTCCTTGCATGCTGCTCGTAATCTGCAATCGGTGTAGATTGTAATCGATGGCAAAAGGTCAGACCGTTCTTATAGTAGATCCCGAAACCGACTTCCTTGAATGGGCAGTGCGGCAGCTTACTGCCGTGGAACTGCGCGTGCTCTCGTGTACGCAGGCGGATGACGCGCTGCGCCTTGCCCAGCGTGAGCGTCCGGATCTGGTAGTAGCCGACACGCAGTTACAGCCGTTCGGCGGGGTTGAGTTGCTCACAAAAATTCGTGAGCGGGACTCGAATGCATGCGTTCTCTTGATCAGCCAGTTCAGCACCACGCAGGCGGTGATTGAGGCGATGAAGCTGGGTGCGTTCGATTTCATCACGAAGGACAAGCTGGCGTTTAATTTCAAGGTGGTGGTGGATGCGGCGCTGAAGGAGCAGGCGCAGTTGCGCTCGGCAAAGGCGTCGCGCCCGCAACTCACCGTGGAGCAGCACCAGGACAGCATCGTGGGGCAGAGCGACGCGATGCAGCAGGTCTTCAAGCTGACGGGACGCGTAGCGAATTCGGATGCGCCGGTGATGATCACCGGGGAGAGCGGCACGGGCAAAGAACTCGTGGCCCGCGCGCTGCATCACTATTCGCCGAGGGAGGGCCGGACGTTTGTCGCCATCAACTGCGCAGCGATTCCCGAGCAGTTGCTGGAGAGCGAGCTTTTTGGCCATGAGAAAGGCTCCTTTACCGGGGCCACGGGCCAGCGTCTCGGTCGCTTTGAGCAGTGCAGCGGGGGGACGTTGTTCCTCGACGAAATCGGCGACATGCCGCTGGCGTTGCAGGGAAAGATTTTGCGTGTGCTGCAGGACGGGGAGTTCTCGCGGGTGGGTGGAAATGCCACGATTCGCACAGACGTGCGTATCATTGCAGCGACGAACAAGCAACTCGAGGTGGAGGTGGCGGAGAAGCGGTTTCG
>JAYUWZ010000816.1:0-6616 GCA_043753265.1 Verrucomicrobiaceae bacterium | reverse complement strand
GGAGTGCCGCTTTGCTCCCTGCTTCCACCTGGAGCGCGGACTCACCCCCGAGGCCGTGGTGCAGGCCGCGCTGGATGGTTTTTCACGCGGCGAGAAGAAGTATGGCGTGCGCTGGGGCCTCATCATCTGCGGCATGCGCCATCGCACCGACTCGCTGGAGTGGGCCGAACTCGCGATCGATTTCCGCCTGCGCGGCGTAGTGGGCTTCGACCTCGCAGGCGAGGAAGCCGGCTACCCGCCCAAGAAGCACGCCGAGGCCTTCGCAGCCATCCAGCGGGCAAACTTTTTCTCCACCCTCCACGCCGGCGAGGCGTTTGGCGTGGCCAGCATCTGGCAGGCTCTGCAACTCTGCGGCGCACACCGCCTGGGCCACGCGACCCGGCTCACGGACGACATGCACATCGTCGATGGCCGCATCGCCGCGATGGGCACGCTCGCGCAGTATGTGCTGGATCGGCGCATCCCGCTGGAGATGTGCCTGAGCTCCAACGTCCACACCGGCGCCGTGCGCTCCATGGCCGAGCACCCCTTCAAGCTCTATTACGACAGCGGGTTCCGCGTGACCATCAACACCGACGACCGCCTCATGAGCGACACGACGATGACCAAGGAATTCGGAATCGCCGTGGACCAATTCGGGCTGGGAATTCCCGAGCTGGAAAAAATCACCATCAACGCGATGAAGAGTGCGTTCGTCCATTTCGACGAGCGCATCCGCATCATCTACGACGTCATCAAGCCCGGCTACGACGCCGTTCGGTAACCCTACGCCTGTGGCGTTTCGGGAGCCGCAGGGGGCTGGGTTTTCTGCACGTCCGGTTCGCTGAGGGCCTTCAGCTTTGCCCGCACGATGGTCGCGCGGAGCGTGTCGCGCTCGTCGGCCTGGAGCTTTTGCTGGGTGCTCTTTTGCAGGTGCGCGGGCTGGGTTTCCATGAAGAGCTCATCCACCATGTGGCGGGTGTCTTCGGGGAAAAATTTGAGGTCCACGGCGAGCTTGAGGTAGCTGAGCAGATTGAGCGCTTCCTTGCTGGCCATGCTGTGGGCGTGGCGGAGCACTCCGTAGGCGCGCCCGATGTTGTCCAGGAGCGTCACTGGCTTCTTCTGCATCAGCGTCTGCCGGGCGTTTTGCTCGTGCTGGATGATCTGCTCGATGACCTTGTTGAGGCGGGTGATGATTTCGCCCTCCTCCTCGCCCAGCGTGGTCTGGTTGGAAATCTGGAAAAGGTTGCCCAGCGCCTCGGTGCCTTCGCCATACAGGCCGCGCACCGCGAGCCCGACCTTGTTCACGGCCTGGATGACTTGGTTGATCTGTTCGATGAGCACGAGCCCGGGCAGATGCATCATCGCGCTGGCCCTCATGCCGGTGCCCACGTTGGTGGGGCAGGCGGTGAGAAAGCCGAGCTGGTTGTGGAAGGCGAGGTCGAGCTTTTCGCCGATCTCCGTATCCACCTTGTCGATGAGCTTGAAGGCACTCTTGAGCTGGAGGCCGGAACGAATGGCCTGCATACGCAGATGATCCTCCTCATTGATCATGATGGAGAGCGTCTGCTTCTTGTTGATAACCACCGCCGAGCCGATTCCCTTTGCGGCGTGCTCGCGGGAGATGAGGTGTCGTTCCACGAGCACTTGTTTCTCGAGCGCGCTGAGGTCTTGCGAGTAAACGGAATGGGCATCCGCCATCTCGGGCAGAGCCTCCACGGTGGGCTTGATTTGCTCGAGCACGCCGATGCGGTCGTTCTTCTTGGCCCAGCCGGGAAAGGCAAAGCCGCGGAGATTGCGGGCCAGGCGCACGCGGCTGCTCACGACGATTTCGCTGTGCGGGCCGTCGCCGCGAAGCCATTCGCCGGCGGTGGAAAGGAGATTGTGAATAGCCATTTTAGGACACTTGGGATTCCGTCTCGAACTGGCGGATTTTGTCGCGGAGCTCGGCGGCCTGTTCGTAGTTCTCGTCGGTCACTGCCTTGCGGAGATCGCGCTGTAGCTTCTTCAGCTCCTCCTCGCGTTCCTTGATGCGCTGGAGCCGCGCGGGGACCTTGCCCTTGTGCTCCAGGCCGCGGTGCATGTTTTTCAGCATGCCCTCCAGCCCTTCGGAAAAGACCTCATAGCATTGTGCGCAGCCAAAGCGGCCCGTCTTCTTGAAGTCGGCCTGGCTGAATCCGCACGTGGGGCACTTCGCGCCCGCACTGCTCTTCTGCATTTCCTGCGACGCGCCAATGCCGAGCAGCAGGTCGGCCAGTTCAAACCCGTGGGGGTTGGTCACGCCTTTCTCCTCGGAGCAGGCTTCGCACAAATTGACCTTCTGCATCTTCCCGTCCACGATTTGGGTGAGGAAGACGTTTGCGGTTTTTTCTTTGCAAGCGTCACAGATCATTTTGGCAATAACGTCGAATGTAGGAGGCCGGAGGTCAAGGGCGCGCCTTGGGGGAAGGACGCTATTTTTAATGGCCGTGAGAAAAGGGGGCAATGCACCCGTCCCGGGAACTGAATGAGTAGCAGCATAAACCGCTCCTAAATTCTATAATTTCCGCTGATGCGGCATTGACTTTCCGGCGTGGTCATCGGATGCCTTCCGCATACATGGCCCAGAAGATTCTCGTCATCGACGATTCGCCCGCGGCCGCGCGCCTCACGGAGAACATGATCGCGCAACACTTTCCCGGTTGCGACGTGCTCACCGCTGCGCGTGGAGTCGACGGGTTTGAACGCATCACCCTTGCCGGCCCGGACCTCGTTCTCCTGAACGACACCCTGCCTGACATGGATGTCGACGCGGTGCTCGCGCGTCTCGCGGCGGACCCGGTGGCTTCGCAGACCCCTGTGGTGCTCATGGTCGAGCCCTCGCGGGCGGCGGAGTTGAATGGGCACAATGCGAATCTTGCACGCGTGCTGCCCAAGCCGATTTCGCCGGAGTCGCTGCTCGAGGCGGTCTCGTTTATTCTTGGCTCCAAGCCTGCGGCGCGGCGTGTACTGCCGGCCAAGGGCGGGATCGCGTTCAGCGGCCATACGGGGTTCATCCCGCTGCGCCAGGCGCTGGCGATGGCGCAGAGCGATCGGCTCACGGGTGTACTGCGGTTTCAGCTTGGGCGGCATCCGCTGGAGCTTTGGATGAATGGCGGGCGTTTCCTCTTCGCGACCACGCGAAATTTCCATCTCTACTGTGGCGGATCGCCAGTCATTCTGTCTTCCACCAACCTCGGGCTCATCCTCGAAGGTCAGGTGAATCAGCAGGTCACGGGGTGTCCGCTGTTTCTCTTCCTTGCCGCGCGCGGGGGCTTCCCTCACGACGACGTGGCGAGCATCACGCGGGAGCATGGGCAGCGCCTGTTCAGCCATCTGTTCACGGCGGGACGCGTGACCTTTGAATTTGAAGAGACGGATCGGCTGCCGGATTACGCGCGCAGTTTCACCGGGGGTGCCGAGGATGCGGACAACTGGATTTTGGGCGCGCTGCGCCATGTGAAGTTTGACCAAATCCCGCCTGCGCTGCGGCCTGACCCGAATGGCTCGCCCTCCTACACGCGCCGAGGCTACGAGCTGGTGCCGCGTCTCCGGTTGAACGATGTGGAGGCGCGCTTCACGGCGGAGATCAACGGAACGGATCCGCTGCAGGCGATTGCGACCAAGCTGGGTATTCCGCTGGGCGATGCGCTGCTGATCGTGTTCCGGTTTCAGTTGCTGGATATTATCGATTACTGGAATGCGGGTGTGCTGGGATTGCCGAACGGGGGGTAGAATTGTGTGAGGATGGGCGATGGCGCTTCGTTCATATCTAGAGAGGGATTCGGCCTGATCCAAGGTGCCTTGCTTGTGATCGAACGGCGTTGTGGCTTGCCGGGACTGGTGTTTGACTCGTGCGTAATCCGATAATTCTTCCCAAGGGTGCCGGGGCATGGTGATTATTTCCGGCTCAACATCATGCGATTTACTCCTTTTGCCGTCGTCGCCCTTGCGGGGCTTTCTGTGTCCAGTGTGTTTGCCGCTCCCAAGTGGGAGGAAATGGACTATGGTCGTTTCCTTACCGCCTCCTGGGACAATACGAAGGGGCAGAATACACTGAAGGGCAATGGCTGCACGGCGAACAAGGGCGTGGCCATCCAACTCGGGAACAAGGAAGGCGCGATGCTGTTTGATACCGACCTGTGCCGCTGGGCGGGCGGGTGGACGGGTGGATACATCACCTACAAGGGCGTGATTTTTGATGGGGCACACGGGCCGAATCCGTCGCCTGCGAAGGGGACGACGGTCGTGTTTGAAACGAACCCGACGCCTACGTGGAGCAAGGGCGGGGCGTTTGCCGATCCGCGCAAGTTGCCGACCGGGCCGGGCGCGGCGAAGGTGCCGTTTGGGCCGCTGCCGAAGGACTGGGCGCAGTATCGCGGTTTGTTTGTGAGCGGGGATAATGTGGTGGTGAGCTACTCCATCGGCGGGGCGACGGTGCTGGAGATGCCCACGCTGGAGAAGGTGAACGATGTGCCGGTGCTGGGGCGCACGACGAACGTGCTGACGGCGGGCGGCGGCTCGGAGAACATCCTGTGGGAGGGCACGGGCGAGGTGACGGCGGCGGAGAAGAACGTGATCGTGGTGAAGGACGGCGAGAACCGCACGGTGATTGCGGGCCTCGACCTGCCAGCGGGTGCGGAGTTTGCACTGGGTGAGGGCAAGGCGCTGCTGAAGCTGGCGAATTTCACGGTGGGCTCGGCCTACAAGATCGCGTATGCCAAGGGCACAGCGGCGGATGAGGCGAAGCTGATTGCGGCAGCGAAAGGTGCGGCGAAGCCGGCGGATCTGAAGCCTCTGACGAAGGGCGGCGAGCGCCGCTGGAAAGAGGACGTGAAGACGGCGCTGAAGCCCGGGAAGGCTGGCGAGCTGGATTCCTACGTGGTGGACACGGTGGAGGTGCCTTTCAAGAATCCCTACAATGCGTGGATGCGCATCGGGTCTTTTGACTTCCTGAAGGACGGGCGCGCGGTGCTCGGCACCTGGAGCGGCGACGTGTGGGTGGTGAGCGGGCTGAACAAGGACTTCACCGGCGAGGCCAAGTGGCAGCGCGTGGCCACGGGTCTTTTCCAGGCGCTGGGGCTGAAGATTGTGGACGAAAAAATCTATGTGCACGGCCGCGAGGGCATTACCCGCCTGAGCGATCTCAATGGCGACGGCGAGATGGATTTCTACGAGAACTTCAACAACGAGGTGCAGACCACGCCGGGCTTTCACGAGTTCGCCTTTGACTTGCAGACGGACAGCAAGGGGAACTTTTACTTTGCCAAGGGCGGACCGGTGAACCCGGGTGGCAGTGGATTCCAGCCGCTGAGCGCCCACGCGGGCACCATCCTGCGGCTGACGCCGGACGGGCAGAAGCTCGACATCTTTGCCACCGGGGTGCGCGCGCCCAACGGCATCAGCGTGGGGCCTGGCGACGTGGTGACCACGGGCGACAACGAAGGCACGTGGGTGCCGAGGTGCTACGTGCACATCGTAAAGCCCAACAGCTTTGTGACGGTGGCGAGCCTCTCGCACACGGAGACGCCCCCGACTGACTACGGACGCCACATTTGCTTTCTGCCGAAGGACGTGGACAACTCGGGCGGCGGGCAGGCATGGGTGACAGGCAAGGACTGGGGCATGCCCGAGGGCTCGCTGCTGCACCTGAGCTACGGCACCTGCTCGCTCTACGGGGTGATGAAGGAAGAGGTGAACGGCGTGCCGCAGGGCGGCGTGTTCAAGTTCCCGCTGAAGTTTGAGAGCGGCACGATGCGCGCGCGCTTCAGCCCGGTGGACAAGCAACTGTGGATCTCCGGCCTGAAAGGCTGGCAGAGCAGCGCGGCGACGGACGGCAGCCTGCAGCGCGTGCGCTACACGGGCAAGGCGGCGACGTACCCGAACGCGGTGGAAGTGAAGGCCAACGGCATCGAGCTCGGCTTCTCGGGCGCGCTCGAGGCGGCGGCCGGCGATGCGGGCAACTACTCGGTGAAGCAGTGGAACTACAAATGGACCAGCGGCTACGGCAGCGGTGACTTCAAGCCCAGCGACGGCTCGAAGGGCTCCGATGAGGTGACCGTGAAATCCGCCAAGCTGAGCGCGGACAAGAAGCGCGTCTTCCTCGAAATCGAAGGCCTGCAGCCGGTGATGCAGATGGAGATCAAATTCAACCTGAAGGGCGCGGACGGCTCGACGGTGCCCGGACGGATTATCAATACGATCAATACGGTGCCGGGAGGGAAGACGGCGGCGCAATAGTCTGATTGCGGAATTCGGATTGCGGATTGCGGAATGAGTTTCGCGTTCGTGGTCCCACTTTAACAATCCGGGCGGCTCCTTGCGGGGCTGCCCGGATTTTTTTGCGGGGACATTATCGGCGATAACGGCGATGGGGAGGGGCGGCGATAGGCGATGAGGGATGAGCGATTGGGTGGTGATGGGTTTTTGCGCATGGGTGCGCAGAAACTCTGAGGTGGCAAGGGGTTGATTTAGTGGGGGTTGCAGAACTGAGGAGGGGTTGTTGCAGTTATTGCGCATTTTGCTCGCGGCTCGGTTTTCGCGGGGATTATCGGCGATAACGGCGATGGGGAGGGCGGAATGACGAATGACGGATGACGAATAGGGTTTTTGCGCATGG
>JAYUWZ010000815.1:0-3086 GCA_043753265.1 Verrucomicrobiaceae bacterium | reverse complement strand
CCCGGAAATTCCAAATTGTGCCGCGTGGTATATTGAGTCCAAGACGCAAATCCACGGCCTGCCTTACTCGTGCTCATTCATTGAGTTTGACGAACGCGGCGACTACCTCGACTTCAACCAGCATCGGCATGCTTATAACAAAATCCGCACCCTGGCAGGGCAGGAGGCCAAGCTCGTCGTCGTCACTTTCATCCATGGATGGCGGAACAACTGCCAGTCTGGAAACGCAGTAGAGTTCAATCATTTCCTGAAGCAGCTAGCCGACTTTGCCGATGCCGATGGAGTGGGACGGCGCGTGCATGGCGTGTACATCGGATGGCGCGGAGGCTGCGTGCGGCAGGTCATCACCCGGGACAGCGAGGACTTCTGCCATGCGTTTGACAGCACCACTACCGATTACGGCGGACCGGTGATCGATACCAGCATGGCCGCGCGCTGGCCAAAGTTGAATTTTTTCGTGGAGACGTTCAGCTATTTCAACCGCAAGGGCATCCCGGAATTTCAGTTCAGCGGCACGGCGCTCTCCCGCACGCTTTTCACCTGCGCTCACACGGCGAAGCGCTATTGCGAGAACAGCCGGGTCTTCCTGATTGGCCACTCGCTCGGCGGGCTAATGCTGGAGCGCACTTTCCAGAATGCGACCATCGGGGAGCTCACCCAAGCGTGGCCTTGGGATGATCCTGTGAAGGTGCAGAATGCCGAGCCGAACCCCCTGCCCTTTGATACGGTCATTCTCGTCAACTCCGCGGCACCCTCCATTTTCGCAAAACAGTTCCAAGGATACCTCGCCGCGCACCGCCAGGCCATGTCGCGCAGCAAAGCGAGGGGGGCGGATGCGCCCATCTTCTACTCGATCACCTCGGCCACGGATACTGCCACTGGTAAGGTGCATCCCATCGCGAATTCGCTCTCGTTTTTCGTGCCGACCCTGCACCGCTGGTACCGGGGGGCAGACTTCATTTTGGAGCAAAAGACGCCGCCCACGGAAACAATGGTTCCGCAGTGGTTCTACAACAAGCGTACGCCGGGGCACAATCCCCTGCTGGTCAATCGCTTCATAGAGCCTCACGAGCCAGTGGGCACCGCGGAGGTGGCTCTGGAATCGGTAGTCCCAACCTACGAGCCCAAGGCAAAATGCCTGCATGCCAACCTGCGCAAGCGCGGCGTGGCAAGGGACATGCGTTTTACCACCTCCGGACGCGGAAAGGACAAGGACAAGCCATCCGGGTGGAGCGTGAATTTCCCGCCTGAAACCGAGGAGTTTAAAACGTTTTCCACCTACCAGGGGGAGCGCCCTGTATCCTGGAGCCACTCGGCGAACGAACCTCACTACCCCTACAAAGAATCGGCGTACTGGATCATCCGGTGCCCCAAGGAAATCATCAAGGACCACAACGACATCTGGTCGCAGCAGGCGATGGAAACGTATGCGGCGCTATTCCGTATTGCGGAGGCGATGCGGGAGTGAGCGGAGATTGGGCGCTTCGCGCTGTGGGGACGGCGACAGGATGCCGTTGGCCGTCTTTGATTGTCGGCGCACCTTGTTCAACCCTACCGCGCGGCACCCTGGCGCTGGTTTGACTCCATTGCCTTTGCTGCCTGGCGCTTGGTAATTTCCGAGCTGAGTTCCAGCATGCGTTCGCTGATTTCGGACATCTCAACTGAAAGCGCACGGGATCGCTTCACGAGTTCCGCGAGTTCACGTTCAAGAGCTTTAATATCATCGGGCATGGTTATCCATTTCGTTCGGGAAGGGCGGAGATGCAAAGAAAATTCCAGAGTTGATGAATTCTTACATACGAGGCAACCAGATGAGGGCTGACTTGCGAACAGTCCTTCCCTTCCTCTGACGCAGCCGCCGGATACGGCGTCTGTGCCTAGCTGAGACCAGGATTCCTAACCCTCGGGGAGTCACCGTTTCGTTACGGTTTCATCGAGGTTGAACAGGGCGCGGGACACGGCACTCCATGCGGCAATCTCGGGCGTCGGAGATTTAACCCCGGTGAGCAGTTTGGCAGGATCGAGGCCGCCGCCGGCAAAGCGGGCGCGCTGTTCCTCGTAGTATTGCGTGAAAAGGCCGCGCTCATCCTGCGATGGCTTGCGGGCCAGGACGCGGAGGTAAGCGGCATCGAGCCTGGTGTCGGTTTCGCCTGGGAGTGCTGCAAGTTCCTTGCCAAGCGCGCTGGCGGCTTCCATGAAGACAACATCATTGAGCACGGAGAGCGCCTGCAGAGGAGTGTTGGAGACATCGCGGCGCGCCACGCAGGCTTCGCCCGTGGGCGCGTCGAACGTGTTGTAAAGGGCAAAGGGCGCGGTACGCTTTGCATAGGTATAGAGGCTGCGGCGGAAGCGACTCTCCCCTGCATCGGCATTCCATTTGGGCGAGCCGTAGGCGACCTCGGTGACACCATCCGGCTGAGGGGGGCGTACGCTCGGTCCCCCGACTTTTGTCGTGAGGAGTCCGCTGGCGCGGAGGGCGCCATCGCGGATGATTTCGGCATCCAGCCGCGTTCGCGGGAAATGACTGAGGAGGCGGTTATCCGCGTCCTTTGCCAGTTGCTCGGGCAGCACTTTGGATGATTGCCGGTAGGTTGCGCTGGTGACGATGAGGCAGTGGAGCTTCTTCATCGACCAGCCGTTGTCCATCAACTCCACGGCAAGCCAGTCGAGCAGTTCAGGGTGCGAGGGGGTTTCGCCTTGAAAACCGAAGTCCTCGGTGGTCTTCACCAGTCCCTTGCCAAAGAAAGCGGCCCACTGGCGGTTTGCCACGACGCGGGCGGTGAGCGGATTTTCCCGCGAAACGAGCCAGCGGGCAAAGGTGAGGCGGTTGCGCGGCGCATCCTTGGGCAGCGGATTCAGGAACGCAGGCACCATGGCCGAGATTTGCTCCTCCGGTTGCATGTACTCACCGCGATTGCGCAGGAACGTCTTGCGCGGGTTTTCCGGCGGACGCTCCTGCATGACCAGCGTGGTCGTGCCGCTGGGCGGGCGCATGAGTCTGCGGATTTCCTTAGCGCTTTCCTCGGGCGCAGTGGTGATGAGGTAATGACGGAAGAGTGTGTCGCGCATCGCCTGCGTGAGTTGTG
>JAYUWZ010000814.1:0-3086 GCA_043753265.1 Verrucomicrobiaceae bacterium | reverse complement strand
GCCTCCATGGCGTGCAACCGGGTAAGGGAAGGGCGGTGTTGCAATCGAAGAATGAGCTTTGCTGGTTGCTGGATGTGCAGCGCGGAGAGCATGCCGGCAGCACAGCCATACGGGGGGATGTGCGTGCGGCAGGGTGGATTCTAGGGCGTCTGGTCCTGATGATGGCGTCGCGCGATGGCTTTGTGGTGATGGGAGCCGGGGAGGGGGAGGTGCTCGTCAGTGCGACACACGCTGCGCATGGCAACGACGCGGCTTTTTCCGACGATGGCACTATTTGCGTGACGCGCGCGATCGATGGCAGTAGCCGCCTCTGGAGCCTGCAAAGCGCACGCCCGATCACCCCTTTTCTGTGGGAGGGAGCGGACCCTCTTTACCTTGCGCTGGATGCGAAGAACGGACGTCTCGTGACGAGCAGCCAGGAATCCGCCGTCCGCCTTTGGCGCATGCGGGAACGTGGCGGCGCGGTGTCTGAGAGCGTGGTTTCGCCCGCTTCGCAGAAACTCGCCTGGTTGAAAGCGGAGCTGGGCACGCTCGCAAAGGCAGGGGTTCTCTTTCATCGTGCCGGGGTGGATGGCCGTCCCGCCTTGCGGTGTTCGGGCATGGCGCTGAACCTCCTTCGGGTGTATGACCCTGCGACGGGCCGGGATCTCATCCCGCCGCTGAAACATCACGCACAGGTGCTCAACGCGGTATTCAGCCCGGATGGCCGCCGGATCGCGAGTTATGCGAGCAACCAGTGCGCGTATCTGTGGGACGCCACTACGGGCGAACAAATCGGCCCCTTGCTGCGCCACGAGCGCATGATTGATATCCTCGAATTCTCCCCGGACGGCTCGCTCCTCCTCACCGGTGCGCTGCGCACGCTGCGGTTGTGGGAAGCGTCCACAGGGGCAGCGGCGAGTCCGACATGGCTGCACGCCGATCCCGTGCTCGAAGCCACGTGGAACGCCGATGGCACAGCCGTGGTTTCGGTGGATCGCCTGGGTGTGCGGCGCGAGTGGAAGGTGAGCCCGGGGAATCGCCCCCTCGCGGAGCTTGAGGCCCTCGCGCAGCTCTACTCTGTCCATCGGGTAACCAAGGGCGGCGGGCTGGTGCCGCTGGGCGTGGAGGAATCCAAGGCCGCCTGGCAGAAGGTGGGCCTGATCGAGGATCGGTAAATGGGCAGGCACAACTTTACCGCATCAGGGTTGCTCGGAAGGTATTTCACGCGAGGAGACGATTGCCACAGCCGGATGAGGCGGAGGCACGATGTTTTGGGTATGGGCGATAAATCTCCGAAGAACATTCACAAGCAAGTCGAGCAACGGCACGAGAAGGAAGAGGAGAAGGTCCAGCACAAGCACGAGAACGCCGAGGCCCAGCATCATCCCGTATCCGGGCATCCCGAGACGCCCGCAGAGGCCCTGGAAGCAAAAGAGGCAAAAGAGGCCGCCGAGAAAGCCGAGGCGGAAGTGGAGAAGGATCCTTCCTAGCGCTGAGGCTCTCCCAAAGTCGGAGGTAAGAAGTGGAATGCGTCGAGCAGTAGCGAAGAGCAGGCTTTGCATGATCATTCCAGGAATGCATGCTGCGCAAAACATCGCACATGCCCGCCGACCAGATGGACCCCCTGCTGAACCTTCTGAACCAGCGTCCTCGTGAAGACTGGGCCTGGAGATTTGAACCGTTCGCGGAAGGTGAAAGCGGGGTAAACGCTGTGGCGCTTTGCAACGCTTCACTGCTCGCCTACTCACCTCAGGCGGATGTGCGGCGATTCCTGACAAAGTGGGGGTTCGAGGAACCACGCATTTTGGGCGGTGGCTCCACGCAGGGTTTTGTGGCCCGTCGCGGCCCGGTAGTGGTGGTGGCGTTTCGCGGCACGGAGCCGCTGAATGCCCACAACTGGCTCACCGATGCGAACTACCATCAGCAGAAATTGCCCGAGGTTCCCGGCTTGGTTCACGCAGGCTTTGCCACTGCGCTTGGAGCGGTCAGCGCGGAACTGCTTTCAGCTGTGAAGCAGCTCGTGCAGGGCGAATCCACGCGGATATTTGTGACGGGGCACAGCCTCGGAGGCGCGCTCGCCGTGCTCGCGGCAGCACAGTTGCACTTTCGCTCGCGCTTTAAAATCGCGGGCGTCTTCACCTACGGGCAACCGCGACTGGCGGACCCGGAGTTTTCCGCCGCCTACAATGCAGCGCTTGGGGATGTGACGTTTCGCTATGTGAACGATGTCGACGTGGTGCCGCACCTGCCGCCGGCACGCCTCCCCGGGCCGCTGAAAGTGCGGCTGCCTGCATCGGGGTCGGGCTTGCTTCAAAAGGCCAGGGAACTTTCCGGTGAGATTCGGGGTGCACTCTCGACGATGATCCAGGGAGCGCAGTTTTCCCACGTGGGCCAGTTACGGCTGCTGCAGCGCGATGGCTCCCTCACGAGTGATGAGCTGGAATGGCAGAAGCGAGAGGTGATTTACTCCGGCACGTTTGCCGAGCTTCTGAAAAACTTCCCGAGCTTGCTGCAAGCTCAAATCAGCCAGATGCTACGCACGCAAAACCGCGTGCTCGATCACGATCCGCTCAATGGGTATCTGGCAATGCTTGAGGCGCTGCGGCGGTGAATTTGCAGCGCCGGATTTATTGGGATTTGTTCACGCGAGTGGCCCGATGCGGATGAGTTGTAGTACGGGAGCTCCGCTTTCGCGCGAGAGCGCGAGGTCCACGTCGAATTCGGCGACCCAGTCGTTTGCTTCCTCGGGGTCGATGAGCATTTGCTGCACGCGCCAGCGGGTTTTATCCTCACTGGGGGTGACGTAGGTGTGGCGGAGGTTGCGGGCCTCGGGGTCGAGGCGCAGGCGCTCATGCCCGGTGTAGTAGGCCTCCAGCGCGCGGCGCAGGCGGTCGGCGGTCCATGGCTCGGCGTCGGGCGTGGTGGTGGGAGCCACCGCAGCGAGTGCTGCATCGAAGTCCTCGCTCACGAGTGCGCGCAGGAAGGTGAAGATCGTATTGCGAATTGCGGCGGTGAAGGTCTTTGCGTTGCGGGTGATGTCGCGGTCGGCCTCCTCTGCCCCTGGCGGGCGTACTTCGGGCGCTTCGCTGCGGGAGCGGTAGTTG
>JAYUWZ010000813.1:0-6625 GCA_043753265.1 Verrucomicrobiaceae bacterium | reverse complement strand
CTCCACGTCTCCACGTCTCCACGTCTCCACGTCTCCACGTCTCCACGTCTCCACGTCTCCACGTCTCCACGTCTCCACGTCTCCACGGCGAAAAGACTTGGCGGTAGATAATACGTGTGCGTAAAAGCTGGAAACTCACTCGCCCGTTTTATGTCCACCCAACCCGCTCTCACCCGCAGCCAGTGGCTCATTTGCTTCATCGCCGCGATAGGCTTCGCCTTTGATATCTATGAGCTTTTGATGCTCCCCCTGATCATCAAGCCCGCCATCGCTGCACTGAGCGCGCCGATTGTGGAGCAACTCATCGCCGGGGGCATGACGCCGGCGCAGGCAGCAGCGCTATGGTCGCCCGGTGGTGAGGAATACACCGCATGGGCGCGCACCCTCTTCTTTGTGCCCGCGCTCGCGGGTGGTGTGTTTGGGTTGATTGGCGGTTACCTTACGGATCTGCTGGGGCGCCGGCGGGTGCTCACCTTCAGCATTCTGCTTTACGCATTCGCCGCATGCGCGGCTGGTTTTGCGACCTCTCTGCCGCAGTTGCTCTTTTTCCGGTGCCTCGTCTTCATCGGCGTCTGCGTGGAGTTTGTTGCCGCAGTCGCGTGGCTGGCGGAGATTTTCACTGACCCGGTGCGCCGGGAAAAAGTGCTCGGTTACACGCAGGCATTCTCCTCCATCGGTGGCCTCCTGGTGGCTGGCGCGAATATCCTCGCCGCGAAGGTCGCGATGGATCTCCCCGCGATTCATGGAGGGCACGAGGCCTGGCGCTACACGCTCATTTCGGGCGTCATCCCTGCGCTGCCGCTTCTCATCATTCGCCCATTCCTGCCAGAGTCGCCTGTGTGGCAGAAGAAACGCGAATCCGGTACGCTCAAGCGTCCCAGCATCGCCGCGCTTTTCAGCCCCGAGTTGCGCCGCACGACGATTCTCACCACACTGGTATTTGCTGCGAGCTATGGCATCGCGTTTGGTGCCATCCAGCAGCTCCCGCAGATCATCGGCGCGCAAAAGCTGAATACTCCCCAGGAGGCTGGCCATGTAGCCATTGTTGCTGAAGCAAAGGCCGCCGGGAAAGCCGCCATGGGCGAGGCCAAGGCAAAGAACCTGCCCGAACCCGCCGCTCAAAAAGCAGCGCGCCAGGCTGCGGGAAATGCAAGCGATGCGACCGTGGCCAACGTCAGCTTTTGGCAGGAAATCGGCGGGCTCGTGGGCCGCTTTATCTTTGCCACCATTGCCGTGGTCATTGTGAGCCGCAGGTCGCTTTTCCGGATATTTCAAATCCCCTCGCTCATTTACGTGCCGCTGCTCTTTTGGTGGATATCCGGGCAGCTCGGAAATCCCGAAAGCCTCGGCCTGATCAAGGCGGGCATTTTTGTCGCGGGCGTGCTCACGGTTGCGCAGTTCAGTTTCTGGGGAAATTATATCCCGCTCGTCTTCCCTGTGCACCTTCGCGGTACTGGCGAAAGCTTTGCCGCCAATATCGGTGGCCGCGTGCTGGGCACTGCTGCTGCGTGGATTACCCTCACTCTCGCGGCGTCCCCATCGACGGGTCCGGCCAGCCCCGCCAAGCTGGCGCTGGTCGGCGCGTGCGTGGCAGGTGGCTACGCGCTCATAGGAGCCATCCTCACCCACTTCCTGCCCGAGCCAAAGCCAGAAGGCGAGGAGTAGGCCTCCGATATCGCAATGAGTGTCCGAGTCCAAGGTGGCGAAGCGAGGATGAACCAAGCGGTTCGAATTTACACGTAGCATCCGAATCGAAGGCGGCGCGTAGCGCCTTTTTAATAACGGTCATCCCGAGCGAGGAACGAGTCGAGGGACCTCACTTCGTCGCGGTGTGTGCGCGGGTGGATGGGTATTCAGATTATACAATATGAGCAGAAATGGATCGAGAGGGCGTCTACTTCCCCATCGTCGCCTTCGGAAAATCCCGCTCATAGCGTCGGAGCAGTGCCGGCACATCATTGGGGACAATGTAGATTTTCCCATGCACTTCCTTGCGCTCGCCGGGCTGCAGGCCTCCAAGTCGGAAATCTGAGTGCAGGCAGCGTGCGACGCCCTGGAAGAGCTCCTGGTAGGAATCCCATGCTGCGGCATAAATGAGTTTATCGTCGGCGCTGAAGCAGCCGATCAGGCCGTTCGACGGTACCAGGGGATTATGTGGCCGCGGGTTGGCATCCGTGCGCGGAACGCCCGCAGGCACCCATACCTGCCCCGGCGTAAAGCGGGCTTTGGTGGCCCATTCGCGCGTGGGCATGCGCTCCATTTTGCCATCCAGAAAAATGAAGCACTTTGGCAAATAATCCTCCGGCGCGCCATTCGGCCCCTTCTCCGTCGAGGTGAATCCAGTGAAAGGCCCGAGCCGCACGCACGGCTGCGCCCAGTGGGCTTCGCTGGCCTTATCGGTGGGGTTGTGTGCGGCGACGCGGAAGTCCACCTCGTCGTCTTTTGCGGTGATGGTATGTTCCACGATCACGCCATCCGCGAGCACGTCGCGGAGGCGCAGCGATTTCTTGTCCTCGCTGAGCGAGATCACCTCCGATCGATGCTTAATCACAGTGTGCGCGACCCAATCGGCGTCGGTGGAGCCGGCGCGGCAATATGCCTCGAGGTAATTGATGCGGATCTCTTTCCCGGGTGCATGGGGGGCGTGGATCACGAGCCAGTGGTCCGGCCTCGATAGCGTGAGGGTGGGTGCATCGCCAGCGAGCAAAGCACAGGCGGAAAGGGCAAGGAGCGTAGCTGGGCGGGCGAGGGCGTACATGACTGCGATCACCGCAGGCAGCAGGTTTGCTTTGGAGCAAAGCGCAGTAACGCGACCTATAGGTCGTAGACGTTCCTACATGGCCTATTTTTGGCTCTGAGAAAAGGGCTCCTCCATAACGAGGCCAAAAAAAGTCCGTAGCCGCCGGGCCATAATCCCTACCGGCGGCTACGGTGTTCCCCCCAGAACGATGGATAAGACCTGCCTGCCCGGTTTTCGTTAGAAAAAAGATGCCGGAAAAGTCGGTGCCTTACTTCTTCACTGGCGGGCGGCCTGCTTTGCGAACGGCGCTATCGAAGTCGCGATCGAGCGGGCTCCCCGAGTAGATAAGTGCACCCGTGGTATCGAACACGAGTGCGTGGGGAATGCCAGTGCCGCCGGAGGGGCCCTGGAGGCCTTCCACGATGGCGTAGCTCAGCTTGTTCTTCTTCACCACGGCTTTCACTTCATCGTCCGTGGCCTGCTGCGAGTGTGCGCCAATCACGATGGTATCCTTGCGATTGGACTTCGCGATTTTCTCCATGTGGGGAAGGCTCGCGATGCACGGGCCGCAGTTTACGCCCCATTGTTCGATCACCACCGCTTTGCCAGCGGTGTTGCTCAGGTCCACCGCAGGGCCAGTGATAAGGCGGCCTACCTTGAAGTCCGAAAGGTTTCCAGTGAGAGCTGGCTTTTTGTCGGCAGCCTGGACGCCGATGGAGAGAATGATGGTCGAGAGAATGGAGAGAAAAAGTTTCATACTCAAAATAAAGTAAAACATTCCGTGATATTGGCAAGCTGGGGAATTTGGGTGGAATTTTCACATGCGAACACGTTCAAGGCCATGGATGCCCGTGCAATTCCGCGCTTCCTGCGTGCCGGAAGAGTGGATAGACACAGCCGCATGAAAGCTCCCGCCCTCCTCGCAGCCGTGTGTACGGTGGCTGCCGGAGATGCCCCGCAGCGCCCCTGGAATGAGGACGTAATCTATTTCGCGCTTGTGGATCGGTTTCTCGATGGCGACGCCGAAAACAATGTGCCGAAAGGGAGCGATCCCGGGCTTTACGATGCCCAGCAAAAGGAGGTCACAAAATACCAGGGGGGGGATCTGCGTGGGCTGGAAAAAGCGCTCGCCTCCGGCTATTTCGAGGCGCTCGGCGTCACCGCGTTGTGGACCACGCCGCCGGTTCGCAATGTGTGGAATTCCGCCTCTGATCTCGGTGGACCCAAGACGGGCTATCATGGGTACTGGACGCAGGATTTCATGGACATCGATCCGCACATCGTGTCCCGGCGATCGCTCGATGGGAGCAAGGAATATCCCGACACCCGCGATGGCCGCATGCAGCACTACAAGGACTTCGTGGCGCTCGCGCATGCCAAAGGCGTGAAGGTGATCCAGGACATCGTGTGCAACCACGCAGGCCCGGTTTTTTATTACGACGCAAACGAGAACGGGCAGCTCGACCGCGACAAGGAGAACGAGTGGCAGCTGCCCTACCGGCGCGAGGGCTTTTACCCGTTTGCGAAATGGATGAGCATCCCCGAATGGAATGCACTGCCAGCCATGCCGGGGGGGCCGCTCACGGTGCTCGGGCGCGAGGTGAAGACAACGGGCCTTTTGCAAAAGCTGGATACCTACGGGAGAAAGGGGATGAGCAAGGAGTCGCTCGGACGCACGGATGGCGAGGAGATCATGTGCGACTTCTTTGCACTGCGCGATATCTGGACGGATCCGAAGAGTGCACACTTCGACAAGCTGGTGGACGAGTTTGTGGAGATCTACCGCTTCTACCTCGAGGAGATCGGCGTGGATGGTTTCCGGGTGGATACCGTGAAGCACGTGCACCGGGAATTTTGGGAGGCCTTTGCATCGCGCCTGCGGGCGAAAGTAGGGCCGGAGCGGGCGAAACGCCTTTTGCTTTTCGGCGAGGTGTACGACGGAGCGGCCATTACCTGTGGCAAATACACCTATCCGCTGCTGTATCCGCAGAAGAAGGAGCCCGTGCTGGATAGCGTGCTCAATTTCCAACTATGCTTTGGTATTCGCGATTACCTCCGGCGCACGGGAGACCGATGGGGGAGCGCAGTGAATGCGGAGAGCGCCATCAAGGCGATCGACGGCCCGGCTTACAATCCCACTCCGGGTGCGGATGGCCTGGCCGCGCGGCAAAAGCTGGTGAACTTTGTGGAGAATCACGACGGCCTCAACCGGTTCCGCGTCGCGGGCGTGAGCGAACGGGCCAACCTGCTCGCCAATGCGCTGCTCTACACGGTGGAGGGCATTCCCTGCATCTACTACGGCACCGAGGTGGCACTGGAGGACCCCCGCGGAAACACCATGGGAGACAGCGAGACTGGCCGCCTCACCTACATCCCGCGAGGCCAGGAGGAGAAGCTAAAGACCGCCCGGGAAGCCGGCACATTCCAGGAACTCGCCGCACTCGCAAAGCTCCGCAGCACCACTCCCGCCCTCCTCCACGGCGCCCTCAAGGCCCTTTGGATCGATAGCGGCGGTGCCCGCTCCGACGACGGGCTCTTTGCCTTTGCCCGCTACATGGAAGGCAAGGATGGAAAGGTGGACCCCGCACAAACCATCGTGGTGGTCTTCAACGCCAGTCAGCAAAAATCCACCACCGGCCTGCCGGGAAATCCCATGCGCCTCGGAAGCAAATCTGGCAAACCCTTGCTGGCAGAAGGCGCGACCCTCCGTGTGCTGGCGACAGTGCCCGCGAAACTCGAAACCGCACCCACCGTGACCGTCGGCAAACAAGGCGATTTGCCCACAGCGGAGATCACCGTGCCCGGAGGCACTGGGGTTATTTTTGCCGTTGGGAAGTAGTAGGGCGACGTGAGACGTTGAGAAGTGGAAACGTGGAGACGTCGCGGATGGATTCGTCTCCACCTCTCACGTCTCACGTCTCACACGACTCTAATTCACCCGCTTCATCCGCGCAAACGGATCAGCCTGCTCCGCCTGGAGGCGAGCACGACCTTTGCGGATACCGTGGCGGATGCCGATTCCTGCGATGAGAAAGACGGGGAGGGCGAGCATGCGTTCGCGGCCGGGGAGCATCATGAGCGCCACGACGGCGAGCATGGTAAAGATGGCGATCCCTGTGTGCGTGCGCCGGATAAATGCTCGCTCGGCATCCGTCCTGGCCTTGCGAATCCGCCACCACGTGAGTGCCGCCCATGGGATGGCGGCAACGAACAGCAGCGGCAGGACAATGCGAAACATGTGCCTTTACCATCGCCCAGGCGGTGAAACCTTGGGAAGTCCCGAGTGCGCCCATGAGTAATCCCAAGGCTTGATCTTCGCAAATTCCCCGTAACCATTTCAAAAGAGCATGCGTCTATGCTCAGTCCAACCTTCCGTATGAACAAAATCCTTCTTCCAGTCCTGGGTGTGGTGGCGATCGGTGCCGGTGCTTTTGGCGTGATGCAGATGAACAGCGCCTCGGGTCTGCAGTCCACAGTCGATCAATTGAACGCCCGGCTTTCTCAGTTGGAGAAGGATCGCGATCTTGCCCAGCAGCAACGCGCGAAGGCTTTGGCCGATGCGGAGATGCATGCGGAAGACATTGCCCGCCTGAAAAAGGAGCGCGACGATGCCAAGGCGCGCGCAAAAGAATTGGTGGAAAATGCGGAGAAGAATGCGGGCATCGCGAGCGCGCCCGCCAATCCCGGGGACAGGCCTCAGATCGACCCGCGCGATATGCGCAATTTGGCGCAGGGCTTTTTCAAAAGCATGGAAAACCCGGATGTGAAAAAGGCCATGAAGTCCGGCCAGGAGCGCATGATCAATAACGCATACGGCTCGCTTTTCAAAAAGCTGGGGCTGGATGAGCAGACCTCGAAACTTGCCGCGGAGCTCATCAGCGATCG
>JAYUWZ010000812.1:0-3091 GCA_043753265.1 Verrucomicrobiaceae bacterium | reverse complement strand
GGCTTGTCGAGTCCCGCAGCCATACTGTCAACCGCCCCGGCACCCAAGTATAGTTGTCGAATACTGGCCCCGCGTAATGAATGCTGCGCTTTGGCTTGGCTTGTCGGGGGCGATTCTTTTACTGCTCACCCCTCTGCTCGCCCGATTGTATTTTGGCGCGCCGCCCAACCAATGACCACCGCGCCTTCCCACGATTCGCGCTACTACGACAACGCTGCGAAACTCGGCATCAACCGCCGGCTCTCGCATGCTGCGCGCGTGCGGAACTACAAGCACTTCACACAGAGCATGGGACCTACTGCGCAGACGGAAATCCTCGACCTCGGCACGTGCGACGAGATCACCAGCGAGGCCAACATGCTCCAGCAGATGCACCCGCACCGCGAGCGCATCACCTGCGCGAGCCTCGGTGAGGGAGCGTCGATTTTGGAGGCCTACCCCGGTGTAAAACACGTGCGCATCGACTCCTCGCAGCCCCTGCCATTTGCCGATGACCAGTTTGCGATCGGTTTCAGCAATGCCGTGCTCGAGCACGTGGGTAGCGCCGAGGCCCAGCGCGCCTTTGTGCGCGAGCTCTGCCGCGTGGCGAGGCGCGTGTATCTCGCCGTGCCAAACCGCCTTTTCCCGGTAGAGCATCACACCTGCCTGCCGCTCGTGCACTGGCTGCCCAAGCCCATATTCCGATGGTTCCTGCGCCGCACGCCCTTTGCATTTTACGGGCGGGAGGAAAATTTGAACCACGTCTCTGCGCGGCAACTTCGCGCATGGTTTCCGAAGTGGCGCCGCCCACGGATTGCCCGCACGGGAATCGGATTTGGCGTGTTTCGCTCAAACCTCGTGGCCTACGAAAGTCATGTCTGAGTCCATCACCGCATCCACCGCATCGGCCATCTTCATCTCGGGCGGCGCGGGATTTATCGGGAGCCATCTCGCCGCCCGTCTCCTTGCCCGGCCCTCGCTGCAAAGGCTGGTGATTTTCGATAACTTTACGAGCGGCAGCGACGCCCATCTCGCGCATGTGCGCAACGACCCACGCCTGGAAGTGGTGCGCGGCGATCTCAAGGACAAAGATGCGGTGATCGCGGCGATGCGCGGCTGCGAGGTGGTCGTGCATCTCGCCGCAAATCCGGACATCGCCAAGGCGGTGACGCAGCCGGATATCGATTTCTGGGAGGGCACTTTCCTTGCGCAAAATGTGGTCGAGGCGATGCGCATCACCGGCGCGCATCGGCTGCTCTATACCTCGGGCAGCGGGGTGTATGGGGAAAATGCGAATGTGGAGTTTCGTGAAGACCACGGGCCGTGTGCGCCCATCTCCACATACGGCGCGAGCAAGCTGGCCTGCGAGGCGCTCATCTCGGCCTACGTGCACATGTTCGGTCTCACGGCTAGGGCGTTTCGTTTCGCAAATGTCGTCGGCCCCCGGCAGACCCACGGCGTCGGCTACGATTTTGTGCGCAGGCTCCTCGCCGACCCCACGCAGTTGCGAATCCTCGGTGATGGCTCGCAGAGCAAGAGCTACATCCACGTGGACGACATTCTAAACGCGGTGCTCCTCGCCGATGAGCAATGCACAGCGCGCTACGACGTGTTCAACGTGGCGACAGGCGATTACATCACCGTGCGCGAGATCGCCGACGAAGCATGCAAGGTGTGCGGGCTGGATGGCGTGCAATACAAGTTCACCGGCGGTGATCGTGGATGGAAAGGCGATGTGCCGATTGTGCGTTTTAATAGCAGCAAAATCCAATCGCTTGGCTGGCGCTGCGCTCGCACAAGCGCGCAGGCCATTTTTGATTCCATGGCTGCTATGAAGGAGGAGGTTTCCCGTGGGTGAGGCACCTGCTGCCATCGAGCATTTGCTCCCAGCCGGGGCGACTCCCGGGCCCGTGGAACTGAGCATCGTCGTACCTGCACTCAATGAGCGCATCACGGTCGGCGAGTTTGTCGAGTGGTGCAAGGAGGGCATCGCCAAGGCAGGCGTGAGCGCGCAGATTTTGATTGTCGACAGCTCCACCGACGACACTCCCAAGCTCGCGCTGGAGCATGGCGCGGAGGTGCTCCGCGTGCCGAAGCGCGGCCTCGGGCGCGCGTATATCGATGCGATCCCGTTCATCCGCGGAAAGTGGATCGTGATGGGCGACGCGGACCTCACCTACGATTTCCGCGAGCTCGCGCCCTTTGTAGCTGAGTTTCAGAAAGGCGCGGAGTTTGTAATGGGCAGCCGGTTTCGCGGAAGCATCGAGGATGGGTCCATGCCGGGGCTTCACCGCTATTTCGGCACGCCGCTTACCACGTGGATTCTCAATCGCATCTACCGCTCGCGATACTCGGATATCCACTGCGGCATGCGTGGCCTTACCCGTGAGGCACTCGCAAAAATCGACCTGCGTTCGCAGTCGTGGGAGTACGCCAGTGAGATGGTGCTCAAAGCTGCGCGACTCCAGCTTCGCATCGCCGAGGTGCCGGTGAAATTTTACAAGGACCGCGACGGACGCCTGAGCCACCACCGCCGCATGGGCTGGCTCTCACCGTGGATCGCCGGCTGGCTGAATCTCCGCGTGATGCTCGTTTACTCGCCCGACTCGTTTCTGCTGAAGCCCGGCTTTGCGCTGCTGCTCATCGGGGCCGTGCTCTCGTGCGCACTGGCGGCGGGGCCGCTGATGATTGGCGGCATCGGCTTCAATCTTTACTGGATGCTGCTCGGCGTCACCTGCGCGACGCTGGGCTACGGGTTCATCCAGGTCGGCGTCGCGGCGCGCATCATGCACGGCCTGCGCCCGGGAATCGCCGAACGCGTGCAGCGGCTCCTTTCCTACAATCGCGGGATGACCATCGCCGGAATCTGTGTCGGCGCCGGTCTCATCCTCGCGGCCACACTCGTGTGGAGCTATGTGCAGCATGGGCTGCGGCTGCAAAGTCTCTCGCATCCCGCCATCTTCGGGCTGCTGCTCATCATCCTCGGCTTCCAGACGTTTTGCTTCACGCTGCTGCTGGAGATGGCTCAGCGCGTTGCCACGAGGCGCGAACCATGAGCACGCGGCCCAATGAAAGCTACGGACAGCACGGCACGACGTGGGTGGATCGCTTC
>JAYUWZ010000811.1:0-14044 GCA_043753265.1 Verrucomicrobiaceae bacterium | reverse complement strand
GGTAGTCAAACCACACAAGCTCCACATCCACCCCGGCCTCCTTGAACCAGCCCTTTTGCTTGGCGACTTCCAGGATGGTGAATCCCGGCCAGTCCGAGTATCCGATTTTGAGTGGTTCGGCAGCGGGCGCGGTATTGCCGAGCATGAGCGCGGCAAGAGCGACGAGGATCGATTTCAGTTTCATGGATGTTCTTGTTGTTTGTTTGAAGACTCAGCGGCCCCGCCACGGCGGCACCCTCGCACCGGGCCGTTTTGGGCCACTGGATGCTCCGTGGCTATTTGCGCAATGCCGATGCTCATACCCGCACGGCGGGACGGGTGATATAGGTCGAGAGACCTACTCCGGGGCTCGGGACCGGAGTTCCCGCGGAAAGCAGTGCTGCCGAGCAGCGGTTTTCCACCCCGAGCTTTGCCAGGATTTTCTCCACGTGCCGCTTCACCGTGTGCACGCTGCGGCCCAAGATTGCGGCAATCTCCCCATTCGTCTTCCCCTGGCCGATCCACTCAAACACCTCGCGCTCCCGTGCCGTGAGCGCATCCTCCGGCGCGGGCGAGCCTGATTGCTCCTCCACAATCAGGACATAGCGCCCGCGCCGAGGATGCCGAACGAACTTGATGCGCAGCTCGGAAGCTCCGCGGCGAAAGGCCGGGAGCTCGGCTGGCTGGAGGCCGCGCACTTTTTCACGCAGCCGCCGTAGATGACCTGAGAGCGAGGCGGGCAGCGATGCTCCCTCTGCCCGCCCCACGTAGCGCGAGATGAGTTCACGGGTGCGTGCGCTCCAGTACTCCACGCGGCCGCGGTCATCCAAAAATACAAATCCCCGCCGCAGCGTTTCCTCGATGGGCGCGGATTGAGGATCGGCAAATTCGTCCATGGCCACATCCACCCCGGTGACGCCCGCGCATTTCCCCTGCACGAAAATGGGAGCGACCATGCTGGTGATGAAGACCGGGTGCCCATCGGCAGGCACTTCATAGGGATCGAGCACCGTTTCACGGCGACGCTGCATGGGCACAAAATACCAGTCGCCCAGTCCCGGCGTGTCGTAGTTCACATTCGGCTCCACATGGATTTGCCCGCCAGTGCGATGCCAGAAAGGCACGTAACGCCCGGTGCCATCGTGGCCGGGTGCGTTTGCGTAGTCGCAGTCGCGGCCATCGAGTGCATCGGGCTCCCAAACAGTCCATACGCCGAGGAATTCCGGGTGCCGACCGAGCGTCTCGCGCAGGATGGCATCGAAGATACCGCGCTCCTTCACTCCGAGGCCGCAAAGCCCGGCGAAAGTATCGGCGAGCGCCTTGGCGGGATTGCCCGCAGGGACCGCTGATCCGGCCGGGAGGGGAGCTGCATTTGGGTGAAGCATGGCTGCCGCTCGTTTAGCAGCGCGCGTGCCGTGAAAACATTGACTGATATCTGTTTCAAAAGAAATCGCAAGACACTGAAAATGAGCGTTTTGAGATTTTTTATACTTTAACGTTTCAAAGGCTGCTGGAAGTATGGGGGGCTCAAACCGCACAAATCTCGCCACGGAGGTCAATTCGCGCCACCCTAACAAGCAGATCGCTGGCCCCGCAGCGATGGCCGCTCGGTGAGTAGTTCGATTGCATCTTGCTGCGGTTTTTGGCGGACTGCTGCCCAGATTATGACAGCTATTCTCGATACGATCACAGGTGTGGGCACCGCAGTGGGTGTGCTCGTGGGCGCGTGGCAGCTCTGGCAGGCCCATCAGCAAACTGTGACCTCGTTTGAGGATTCATTTTCGCGGGAGTACCGCGAGCTTACTGCAGACCTCCCCACGAAGGCTTTGCTCGGGGAATCGCTGACCGAGGAGGAATACTCGGAGCACTTCGACGAGTTTTACCACTACTTCGATCTTTCGAATGAGCAGGCATTTCTGTTCCTCACAGGCCGAGTGCGGACGAGAACGTGGAAATTTTGGAAAGACGGTATCGAGGCCAATTTAGGCCGCCCTGCCTTTCGCCGTGCGTGGAGCGAGATCTCAGAACGAGCGCCTGCAGACTTTGAGGAACTGCGTACGTTTTTCCCGCCCGAATCGATGCGGAACCCTCGTTGCTCTCCCTCAGGTGAGTAGGTTGCCTGAAAACCCGCTCGCTATGACGTGCGAGGTGCTGGGAGAAATGCGCTCAGTGCGGTGCGGTGATGCGATGCCCGCAGCTTCCGGTTGCGGAGGGGACGCTTGCTCCCTACGGTCGGTGCGATGATTTCGAATGACCAGCTACAGCAGCAGCCCGACGCAAAGGGGCATTTTGGGCGTTATGGGGGCATGTTTGTGCCCGAGACGCTCATGCAGAATTTTCTCGAGCTCACAGCGGAGTACGAGCGCGCAAAGAATGACCCAGCCTTCAAGGAGGAGCTCGACCACTACCTGCGCGACTACGTAGGCCGGCCCACGCCGCTCTACTATGCGGAGCGGCTGACGAAGGAACTCGGGGGCGCAAAGATTTACCTGAAGCGCGAGGATCTGCTGCACACGGGCGCGCACAAGATCAACAACGCGCTCGGGCAAATCCTGCTCGCACGGCGGCTGGGAAAAACACGCATCATTGCGGAGACCGGCGCGGGGCAGCATGGTGTCGCGACGGCGACGGTGTGCGCGCGATTTGGATTTGAGTGCGTGATTTACATGGGCGAGGTGGATATGGCGCGCCAGTCGCTCAACGTGGCGCGCATGCAATTCCTCGGCGCAAAGGTGGTGCCGGTGACGGCAGGCCAGCGCACGCTGAAGGAGGCCGTGAACGAGGCGATGCGCGATTGGGTCACAAATCCCACAGACACGCATTATATCCTCGGCAGCGCACTGGGGGCGCATCCCTTCCCCATGATTGTGCGCGATTTTCACCGGGTCATTGGCGACGAGGCGCGCCGGCAGGTGCTGGAGAAAGAGGGCCGTCTGCCCGACCTGCTCGTGGCCTGCGTGGGCGGTGGCAGCAATGCCATCGGCCTTTTCTGGCCCTTCCTGCGCGATGAAAAGGTACGCATGCTGGGAGTGGAGGCGGGTGGTCGCGGTATTCGCGATGGCGAACACGCGGCGCGTTTCCAGGGTGGCAAGCTCGGCGTGCTGCAGGGCACCAAGACGTGGCTGCTAGCGGATAATGACGGCCAAATCCAGATCACCCACAGCGTGAGTGCCGGTCTCGATTACGCCGCAGTGGGCCCCGAGCACGCGTTTTTGCGCGAGCAGGGCCGCATCGAATACGATTACGCCACCGACGACGATGCGCTGGAGGCCTTCAGCAGACTGAGCCGGCTGGAGGGAATCATCCCCGCTCTCGAAAGCGCCCATGGCATTGCGGGTGTGATCAAGCGCGCGCCTTTGATGCGCCCGGAGGATATCATCATCGTGAATCTTTCCGGACGCGGGGACAAGGACGTGGCGCAGGCTGCGGAATTTATCCTCGGCGGGAAGAAGCCATAGCCGCCTCAGTGCCTCAGCGTGATGGGACGGGCTCGAACTCGACCCACCGTGTCTGCACGCCTTTGCCCGTTTTCAGGTCCCACGCTGCATTATCTGTCGCTGCGAATTGGTGGCTTTCGCGCTTCGGCGCTCCTGTCTCCAGCCAGTCAAACGTCACCTTCGTTGCGTCCTTGGACTCAGTGCGGTAGACCAGCGACACATCGGCGCGCAGATATTTTTTCCCACCATTGTTGCTGAAGCGGATTTGGATGGGCCCGGACGCCGGGGCGATTTCAGCAGAGCCGTAGCAGAAGCTTTGCGACCAGAAATCCGGCGGTTCCTCGCCGCGGCGTGGGATGTTCCAATCGGCCACGATCGGCTTCCAGCTTGCGCCTGCGTCGTTGGAGTATTCGATTTTGTATTTCGTATCGGGCGAGGGGGGATTGCTGGAGGCCACGTGGCCGGTGGCGTATATGGCGACGGCGCGTTGCTGGCGCGGCGCAGTGAGTTCCATGGTCACTTTCGGCGTGTCAAACGCGCCAGCTACCACGCGGGTCTTTGCCTGCTCGCGGGTCGGCCCTGCGCTCATCACTGCGCGATGACTCGCGGCAAATTGCACGCGTGTGCCTTCGTCTTTCAGCCGGGGGAAAACCGCTGCATTGGCCTGGCAGACGGTGGTGATTGCGAGGCCGCTGTCTGCGAGTGCCTTGGCACCTGCCCCGAGCCGGAGCAGATACTGGCGGTGTCCTTTCACATGGTCGGTGAGGTCGAGACCGTCGCGCAGCACGCCACGATCAATCCATGTGCGGCCTTGATCCACGGAGACCGCCACGGTGCACGACGTCTTGCCGCGCAGGACGAGTCCATTGCGCGCGCCCGTGTCGTAAACGCCCCAGGGCTTATCGTTCGGCGGTGCGGCTGCGATGATGTAAGGCGTGTAAAATTCGAAGGTCACCTGGGAGTCGGTTTCTTCCACGATTCCCTCGCGATAGCCACCGCCCTGAAAGTCCGGCTCGTAGCTATAGACCGCATTTGCGTAGCGCGTCTGCCCCTGTTTGCTGCCTGTGCCGTTGCGGGAGCCGTGCATGGCCTCGGGCTGGTTCACCCACGTCTGCATGCGCGCAGGGCCGGGGATGCCCCCTTCCTTGTAGTTGCGGCCCCAAAACACAAACGTTTTTCCATCGTCCAGGCCAGGTTGGAAATAGCGCCGCAATTTTTCGCCCCGCCGTAGATGCACCATCGGTGGCACCCCCGCGTAGCCTGCGAGGTATTCCGCAGTGTTGTAGTCCGCATACACGCCGCCGTCCCCCGGGTGCAGGCCGCACACGAGCCAGCCGTGCTGCTTTTGCGGGGAAAACTTGCGGTCGGTGAGTTGCTTCCAATCCGGCTTCACCTCGGGAATGGAAAGCAGGCGCCCCCCAGAAGCGTCGAAGATTACCGTGGAGATGTCGTGGTCGAGCAGCGCCCACCTGCCTGCGCCATATGCCCCACCGGTCAAAAACACCTCGAAGGAATTGTGCCCTGCCACACCGACTCCGCGTCCGCGCCCGTGGCCGAAGAGATATTGCATCTCCGCAGTCCACTGCGAATGCGTGGTGCCGCACAGGCCGAAGCCTTGCGCGAAAAGCCCCGTCCAATATTCGCGCGTGCGCAGGTCGCCTTTCATGAATCCTGAGCCCCGCAAGTCCTCCGCGCCCTCCTCTCCGTGTGCAAAGTGCGTGTTTCGCCAGGCCCACGAGGCGAGCGCTTTTTCCTCATCGGTCTTCGGGTCAATGCCCGTCATGCGGCGGTACTGCTCAGCCTGGGTCGCAAAGAGCCGTTCGAAGGTGGAGCACGCCAGCTCGCCTGGATACCATGGGTGATCGGTGCGGATTTGCGGGTCTCCGACCCCAGCCATCGCGAGGCCGTGGGACATTGAAAAAAGCGCGAGTAGAATGGGATGGTTAGAACGCACGGTGTAGTTGAGGCAGTTTACCGGGTTGGGCGGTGGATATTGGGACAAACCTGCTATTCACCTCCTCAGGGCTGAAGCCGCGCGCCTGGCAGGGAGAGTTCCGCGAGACGCTCAATATCCGGATCCCGCGCAGCCCATGCGATGCTCCGCAGCACGAGCAGGCGATAGAGCGGGTCGTCGAATGTCCATGTGTAATGGCCAGGGATGCAGCCGAAGACGCGGCTGCGACCTCGCTCGTAGGCCCAGAGCTGGGGCTGTGGGGCGTTGTCTTCCAACGAGTTTGCGAGAATGGCGAGGCGTTTGGGATCGCCATGGAGGCGCCAGTAGGATTCATCCACGAAACGCAGGCTCTTGAAGCCGCGAGTGATGGGGTGCTCCGGCTGTGTGAATTGCAATTCCACCTCGCCGTGGCGGAACTTCGACATGGAAAACGCGAGCCCTGCGCGCTCGGCGAGGGGCAGCGCGTGTTTGTGGCCCTCGATGCCCCAGTGTAAATAGACGAGTCCGCCGCCGCGTTGCTGGTATGCGTCGAGGAGCGTCGCGGCGTTTTCATTCCAGCCGGCATTGTTGGAATAAAAGACGACGACATCGGCAGCGGCGAGTTGCTGCTCTGTGGGAAAATTCTGGCACGTGGTGACGGTGACCTTGTCGGCTAGACCGAGCAGGCGGGACCAGCGCTGAAGCCAGAGCGGGTAGTCGTGTTCATCCACCCCGTGGTCCTTTGCGCCGCCTGAAAGGAGGATGCGGAGAGGCTTCCATTGCGCGCGCTGTGTGGCACTGGGCGGGGCTGGCATTACAGCGGCCACCTCGGCGCGGGTGCGCGGCGGGGGCATGGGTGGCTCGGTGCGGGTGATAGGCGCGGGCTCCATGGCGTTGATAAGCAGGAACGTGAGCAGGTCCTCCTGCTGCTCCTTGGTGAGACGGTCGGCGTAGCCTTCGGTCATCAGCGAATTCTTGAGGGGTTCGATGCCTGCGACCTTTGCCTTCTCAATGGCGAGCTCGGCACCGGCCGGGAGAGCGAGCTTGATGGTGGCGTCATTTGCGGCGCGGACGATGCCCTGCACCACCGTGCCATCGTGGAGCCTGAGCGCGCTGCCCGCCTGATCGGGGTTGATCGTCGCGGAAGGTTGCAGGATGTCCTTGAGCACGGAGTCGCGATCACGGTGGATAAGGTTGCCGAGATCTGGCCCAAAAGCCATGCCCTCTCCTCGAATGGAGTGGCACGTGAAGCATGCGGCTTCGCCGAAGAAGAGGCGGCGGCCTTCAAGCCAGCGGCCCTTCACGTCGGTGCGCTCTGCGTGCACGAGTGTGGAGGGATTGGCGCCGGGCTCGGACGTCCATGGCACAAAGAGGCGTTGAGGGGTGAGCGGGCGACTGAGTGGAAGTGCGTCCGAATCCGCGGTTTTCGGATTGCCACCGCGAAGGAAGACCAGATCCTTGTAGTCTGCGGCCGTGAAGGTGAGAAAGATGCCGTTGGCCGTTGATCCGAATTGATCGGTGGTCAAGGCTGTGAGCGGCTTGAGCCTGCCAGAGCCCGCAGAATCGAACAACGCGCCAGACGGAGCGCGGAACTCGCCCGCGAGCTTGAAGTGCGTGGAATAAAAGGGGTCGCTTGTAGGATCCCAGTCGAGCTTGGAGCCCGGCTGGACCGTGGGGGTAAATGGATTCGACGGATCGACGAACCCTCGCAAAGCCACGCTGCTGCCGGCGGCCGCTGCGAGGTCGAGCAGCGCAGTGTGCCCGGCAGAGCCCTCGGTGAGCACGCGGGAGACAGCCGCTGAAGCATGAGGCAGGATGCCGCTGAGTTCACGTACGCCTGCGCGCACGGTGGCCTGCACGCCATTGAGCGAGACAAGTATGTCGATCTGCGGATGCTGCGCTATGCCGCCTGGCTGCTTCCACGCTTCGGGTGCGGGGAGCGTGAGCGCATAAAAATCGGGCGCGGTTTGCGGTGCCACACGGACGGAGATCGTGCGCTGGTCCTCGCTGAGCGCGAGACCGATGGCATTGACCCAGCGGCGAGGCGCGGCCATCTGCTCGCGCACGACCTGGTAGCCCGGGCGCACCGTTTCAAAGCGGTCTCCAGCGCCCACGTATTTACCGGCCTCGATGCGTATCTTCTCGCGCGCCTCGCGCCAATCGGCCGGATCGAGGGGCCGATCGAAGGCCACGTGAAATTCATCCGGCGCGGCAGCCCATGCGCGCACAGGCTGCGGCAGCGTCTTCCCCGTGTAGCTGATTTTGAAAAGCCTGCCCTCGCCCGCCGGGCCGGTACCCCAATCGGGAGGGCCGCTGTGGCAGGCTACGAGCAGATCCCCCTGCGGTGTCACGCACGCATCCACGAGCAGCAGATTCATGCACGCGAGCAGGTGATTCTCCGCCACATAGCCGAGCGGTGTTTTGGCGAGCTTCGTGCGCCAGAGCTTGCCGCGCGATTCGCCGCACATGAGCACATCCCCGGCCCAGTGCGCCGGGCCAAAGGCTGGGCCGCCATTCACGCTTTCGTTGAAGACCATGCCCACGGTGCTCTGGTGCTGCGGGCCGTATTCGATCACCGCTGGTTCATCGCGCACCCCCGGCAAATGCTTGGGATGCCGCGGTGGAAACCCATAGTGCAAGCCCGGCTGGATGTGCAGGAGTTCATCGAAGGGATTGCCATTAGGCATCCACGTCGCACCCTCCTGCTCACTCGCAAAGAGATCGCCATTCTTATTGAAGGCCAGCGCGCAGGTGAAGCGGACCCCGGTGCAGAGGGCCTCGCGTTTTGCAAAGTCCGGGCTGAGCCGCTGGATCGTCCCATGGTGGCTCTTGATGTCGTAGCCTGCCTTGCCCGTGTTTTTGTCGATGAGATACGCCTCGGCAAAATTCGCGCAGCCGAGCCCGAAATACAACGCCCCGTCCTTGTCCATCGCGAGGCCTACGGTATCGACGCCGTGGAAGCTTTCCTTCCACCCCGATGCGATCACTTTCTCCTCGTCGGCTTTGCCATCGCCATTGCGGTCCGGGAAAAAGGATACCTTGCCCTTGCTCCCCACGAAGACGCCCTCGCCACGCGCATCGCCTTTTGGCGCGAGCACCATGCCGATGGCACCGCGCATGGTTTTCTTGTCCCAATACAGGTCCGCCTTGTCCTCCAGGCCATCGCCATCGGTGTCGGAGAGCGTGTGGATGCGCCCATCGTAGCCGAGCGCCACTGCGCGCCCATCGTGGCGGTAGCGGATGTTGTTGATGTTGCCGATGCGCAGCGGGAGTTCGCGCACGGTGAATCCCGGCACGAGCACCTGGATCACGGGCGGCTCGGCGAGTGTCTCCAGCGCATGCCCTTTCGTCCCAGCGGCGAGGGCGTGGAGCCTGGCGGACTGATCGAGCAGGCTTTTTTCCACGGCTTCGCGCTCGGCGTCCGTGAGCGAGCGATCGTAAACCGCCACCGCCGCGAGGTCGCCCGCAAAGAAGCCCTGCGCAAAGGGAAACTGCGCGGGGTCATTGGAATACCAGCGGGAGCCGATAGCGATCTGGTCGAGGCCGATGTTGGACTCCAGGCGGTCACGCCCCCCGGCCTTCACGCTATCGAGGAAGAATTCGTTGCCGCCTTTCGCGATGCGCGAGCGAACGGTGAACACGTGAAAGCCTCCGAAAGGCCGCTCCGCCGCGCCAAGAATCTCGCCCCCGAGCAGGTCGCGAAAACCTGCGGAGCCAGCGCCCTCGAGGTTCACCACGCTGAGGCGCGGCGTCGTCTCGTTTCCCTGGTCGAGATTCAGTCCGCTGGTATAATCATTCTTCCCCGCCTCGGCGCACGCAAACAGGGCGGAAAACTGCCCGGGATTGGCCTTGGGCGCTGCGAGTACAAAGACCGTGGCCGACGGTGCGAGCTTGCGAGGGCCAGTGAGAGTGAAGAAGTCGTCCTTCCCATCGAAGCGAAAGAAGGCTGCTTCCGAGCCGCCGTAAAATTGCGGCCTCCGCTCCGCGAGGGGCTGTAGTGCAGCTTGCCGGGCGGGCGACGAGTCCAGCCATACGTCCGCCCCCTGGCGATCCGAAAGGGGCCGCATGGTGGCCTTGCTGCGAAGCGCGGGCTGTTCAGTGGCGTCGAGCCAGAGCACCAGCCCATCCCTCACCGGCAACTCCACTGCTTCCACAGGCATGCTTCCCCCGGCAATGACTGCAGAGATACCGAGAACCAGGGCGGGAGATTGAGGGCACATGCGCCTGATCGGAGGACCAAGCTGAGCCAAGGGCAAACACATAATCCTAGATTCGGGGGATGGGAAAAAGAGAAGTCACGCAAAGCCGGAGAGGCGCAGAGATTTACGCTTCACAGCTTGATCACCAGTGAGGTAATGACGGCCTTGCGCCACGTGGCTTTCTCGCTGAGTATTGTTTGTCCCCAAACCGTCGCCATGAAAAACTCCGCGCAGCCACTCGATGGCTCCAATGCTTCTGAGAATTCCGGCGATTCGACTGCACCGAAACCTGGCGCAAACCGTGGGCAGCCTTCGGAGTTCTTTTTCGTAGGCTTCTACTATATCGTGCTCATCCTCTTTTGCTCTATGGTCATGATCCCCTACATGGCCATTTACTCCTCATACGCTCTGCTTTCCATCGGGTTCTTGTTCCGGCGGCGTTTCGCCACACAGGTTATAGCCTCGATTGTCTTCCTATGGTCGCTTTTCGGAATCTTGATGGAATACCGGTCCACGCTGCCTTGATCGTGGTAGCGATCCCTTACGAAAATCCCAGTCGCTTGGAATTTCCGCGTCCGGCGACGACGTAAACAATCGCACCGAGCAGGTGCAGGAAGAAAATCACGAGGAGCCAGATGATTCGCTGCATCGGATCGAGCTTGGGATTAACAGCGCAATCGATAATCGCCCATATCCAAAACAGGCTGGCGACGAGGAGGAGAATCAGTGCGGCCGTTCCAAGACCGGCAAAGACGGACCAGATATCGGCCAGAAAGAGTGGGTTTGTAAGCATGCTCCAGAATCGCAAGAAGCCGTCCGAATGGTCGTCTCCAGCCTGGCATCGAGTGACCTGCCCGTGCAAAAAAACAGCACTGTGCGCCCTCCACTTTTTGGAAGACGCACAGTGCGTGATTTGTCCTGAACTATGCTCGTGGGAGCAATGCGGGCTTAGATTTTTGCCGAGGTATATTCCCAGCCGGCGCGGTAGGCCTTGCGCTTCACGAACTTGTTCGCGTCCTCATTGTTCGTGAACTTGAGGGCCTTGGAATCCCACTGGAGGCGCTTGCCGGGGAAGCGCATGGCGAGACCGCCGATGAGCGTCGCCTCGGTGAGTGGCACGGAGTAGTCGAACTGGCTCATCTCGGGGAATTCCTTGCCATTCTTGATCGCCTCGGACCATTCCTGCTGCGGATCGCCCGGGGTCACGCTGCGCTTCTCGGTCTTGGCGGGAGGGTTCGCCAGGAATTCGTCGCGGCGCGCCTTGGGCCAGATTTCCATGTCCTTGGCCTGGTCGCCCTTGTTCAGAATCACACCCTCCGTGCCCACGATGATCCAGCCGCCTGCGGAAGGACCCTTCGGGAACGTCTCGCCCATATTGATGGCGGGCGGGAATTCCGGCAGGTAGGGTTTGCCGTCGGGCTTCTTGCCTTCGTACCAAGTAAAGGCGATGTCGCCATGCGTGGGGACGTTGGTGAATTCCAGCTTCACGATGGAGCCGGTGGGCCATGCGAGATCCGTGAGGTCGTCCACCTGGGTTGCCGTCACCGCGCTTGCCGTGGTAAGGCCGAGGGCCACGAAAGGAGCGTCCATCAAGTGGCAGCCCATGTCGCCGAAAGCGCCCGCGCCGTATTCCAAAAATCCACGCCACTTGAAGGGGTGGATGTTTTTGGAGTAAGGGATGTCCGGGCACTGGGCGAGCCACTGGGCCCAATCGAGGTTTTCGGGTGTGGGGTCAGCGGCGAACACCGCGCTCTTGCCCTGTGGCCAGATGGGGCGGTTCGTCCACACGTGGACTTCCTTCACCTTGCCAATGGCACCCGCTTTGATCCACTCGGTGGTCACGCGGTTGCCCTCGTAGGTGTGGCCCTGGTTGCCCATCTGGGTGATGATGCCTTTTTTGCGGGCACCGAGATGGAGTTCGCGGTTTTCCCAGAGGGTGTTGGTGAGGGGCTTTTGGATGAACACGTGGCGTCCACCGGCCATGGCGTGCATGGCGGCAGGGTAGTGCGCGTGGTCGGGCGTGGAAATGGTGACGGCCTCGATGCTCTTTACCTCGTCGAGCATCTTGCGGAAATCGGTATACGGCTTGGCGTTCGGGTATTTCATCTGGGCCTTGGCGAGCGTGTTCTTGTCCACGTCGCAGATGGCGACCATTTCGTTGTTCTTGGCTGCGGCAGAGGCGTCGCTATCGCCCTTGCCCCCGACGCCGATGGCGGCCATGGCGATTTTTTTGCCCGCGCCCTGCGCGAGGAGAAGGTTTGGGAACATGCTCGATGCCGTGATGGCACCGATGCCCTTGAGGAAGGTACGGCGTGAGCTGCGAGTGAGATGAATCATGGGTGGATTGTCGGTTTTTGTGTGAGAGGTGGAAATGTTCCGGCCCTGCCGGTAACGGGATAACACCCGCAACGGTAGGGTGAGCTTAGACCTCGTGCCGAGAAAAATCGGGGGGACAGAAACGCTCAACGCTTAACGCCGAACGTCCAACGCCCAATGGGTATGGCTCGGGTGTCCGTCGCTGATCGTGCTATTAGTATACCGCCCCAATCTCCGAAACCCGCTCAATTTTCAGGGCGCGGCCAGTGACCTCGTCGATTTCGATGATCGCTCCGCAGAGCCGCACCGGCCCCGGCGCGACGGGATACTGCACCGGGCGTCCGGTGAGGAATCGCTGGATGATCGGCTCCACGGACCGGCCCAGGCAACTCTCCGCAGGGCCGCACATGCCAGCATCGCACAAGAAGGCGGTGCCGCCGGGAAAAATCTGCTCATCGGCCGTCTGGGTGTGCGTATGCGTGCCGACCACGGCACTTACTTTTCCATCAAGGAACCTACCCATCGCGATTTTCTCGCTCGTGGTCTCGGCGTGGACATCCACAAAGATGATGGGGGTCTCCTGGCGCAGTCGCTCCACCTCGGCCTGCATGGCGAGGAAGGGGTTCTCCAGCGGAGGTTGCATGAAGGTGCGGCCCTGCACGTTTACTACGGCGATTTTGCCCTTCGGGGTATCCAGCACGATGCTGCCCTTGCCCGGCGTGCCTGCCGGGTAGTTGAGCGGACGCAGAAGGCGCGGCTCCATATCCAGATGCGGAATGATCTCCTTTTGGTCCCAGATATGGTCGCCCGAGGTGATCACCGCAATTTTTGCCCGAAGGAGGTCGGTGCAGATTTTCGGGGTGATGCCCCTGCCATTTGCGGAGTTCTCCCCGTTCACGATGACAAAATCGATTCCGCGGTCCTCTTTCCACCGAGGAACGGCTTCGATTACGGCCTTCCGGCCTGGCTCACCAACGATGTCTCCCAAAAAAAGCAGCTTCAGCATGCAAGGGCACGATGCCGGAAGCACGCATGAGGGAGCGACAAGATTTTTCAGAGGATGCGTAATCTGGTCAAACGCCCCCCTCCAAAGAGGTAGACCATGGAGTTGGTATGGTTTGCGCTATCCCTTCTGGAACGCCAGATTCGCGTCAATATCTACGAGATGTTTCGCATATACGCCGTTAGCCGTATTTTCAGGTGAGTGAAATTTCGCATACAACGAGCACGTAATAACCACGCAACCATGGAAACGAAAACTGACAACATCGCCGCGCAACTGAACAAATTCATCAAACTCGAGGACGCTCCCGCCTTTGGCGGTGGCACGCTTTCGCCGGAGGATGACAAGTTCTATAGCGGCCTCGCCCATCTTTTTTCCATCATCATCTGGCCCTGGAAGCGCAAGGCGAGCCCTGCGGTCGATGCGCACGGTAAAGAAGCGCTCAACATGGCGATCACCTTCTTCCTGGTGGTAAACATCCCGCTCATGATCATCGCGCGCATCCTGCCGGTGAGCATCCTGTGGTTGTTTTCCATCATCATGACCCTCGTGAGCCTCGCGATGCTGGCCATTTTCATCTATGGCCTTATCCAGGCGCGCCAGGGCAAGCTGCTCCGCTACCCGTTTAATTTGCGGCTGATTAAGTAGGGTCCGCTAAGGACTACCACGCGTCTGGAAGTCGTCGACGAAGCGAGCGAAGCCTTGGACTGCGGTGGCAAGCCTAAGCGCGACACCGCCTTTGGATGGGACTGCGGGTAGGAGAGGGCTTAATTGATCGCAGTGAGGGTTGTTTCGGTTTGAGCGCTGGCTGTCACCGTGAACCACCATTTGCAAAGCGAAGGCGGTGTCGCCGTTACACTCTGCCACCGCAGTCCAAGGCGCGGCCCTTGCCTTTTCGTACTGTTTTCGTCAGAAACGCCACCCCCGCTTTTTTCCCGCTCGCAAATTCCTTTCCACCGTAGCCGCGCCGCCGTAAATCTGGTGTTGTGAGCTACACGGTTTTCGCCCGCAAATATCGCCCTCAGAAGTTCGACGACGTGCTCGGTCAGGAGCACATCACGCGGACGCTTCGCAACGCGATCGAGCAAAACCGCATCGCGCATGCCTACATCTTCGTGGGCCCGCGTGGTACCGGCAAGACCTCGACCGCGCGCATCTTCGCGATGGCGCTCAATTG
>JAYUWZ010000810.1:0-3094 GCA_043753265.1 Verrucomicrobiaceae bacterium | reverse complement strand
CGCCAGCACGGCACCGGATAACCAGCGCATCGTGGCTCTGGAGATGCTCGCCCACTGGGCAGAGCCGCCAAAGCGCGACTACGTGATGGGCATCTTCCGCCCGCTGAACAAGCGCGAGGCCGTACCCGCGCAGATCGCCGCCGTGGCCGCGCAATTGCTCGGCGACAAGTCCGACAAGGTGGTCATCGCTGCCTGCGAGGCCATCGAGGGCAATGTGGTGAAGGCTGCTTCGCCCGCGCTGCTCGCGCTCGTGCAAAACACCAAGGCCCCAGGCAAGGCCCGTCTCGCCGCACTGGATTCCCTCGCCAAGCTCGGCACGCCCGACCTCGCCCCCGCGCTGAGCACCGCCGCCGCCGATGCCGACCCGGCGCTGAAGACCGCGGCCAGCAAGCTGCTCGGCAAGACGGATCCCGCCACTGCCGCCAAGCAACTCGCCGCATCTTTCCCCACGGCAGCCGTGGCGGAGAAAAAGCAAATCCTCAACGCCCTCGGCGACAACCCGAGCCCCGAGGCTGGCAAGGCGCTCGCCGCAATGATGGCCGACTTTGCCAAGGTGCCCGCCCCCGCGCAACTTGAGCTCCTCGAAGCCGCCGCCAAGCGCCCCGAGTCAAAAGACGCGGTCGCCAAATACGAGGCCTCACTGCCCAAGGACAACGTCATGGCGAAGTTCCTCCCTGTTCTGGAAGGCGGCGATGTCGCTGCGGGCAAAAAGCTCTTTGTCGAGGATGTCAGGGCCGCCTGCATGAAATGCCACAAAGCCGGTGGGCAGGGCGGCGACGCCGGCCCCGTGCTCGACGGCATCGCGGCCAAGCGCGACCGTCGCTACCTGCTGGAGAGCATCGTGAACGTCAACGCCACCATCGCCGAGGGCTTCCAGACCGTGGTACTCACCATGAAGGATGGCAACGTCGTGGTCGGGTTCCTCAAAAAGGAAACCGACACCGAGCTCGTCATCCAGGAAGTCGACCCAGCCACCGGCAAGCCCGTGACCAAGACCTACAAGAAAGACGGCGTAAAGCAGCGCGACACCGCCCCCAGCGGAATGATCCCCAACCTCGCCGACCAGCTGACCAAGCGCGAACTCCGCGACATCATGGAATACACGGCCACGCTGAAGTAAGGGGAATGAATACAGGCAGATGGAGATCTTCGACAAGGCGAGCGACGCCTTGGACTGCGGTGGCAGAGTGTAACGGCGACACCGCCTTCGCTTTGCGAAAGGCGGTTCGTTTTTCCTGCCACCGCTCGAATCGGAAAAGCTTTCTCCGCGACGAAGTGAGCCTCTCCACACCCGCAATCCCTTCCAAAGGCGGTGTCGCGCTTACGCTTGCCACACGCACTCCAAGGCTTCGCTCGCCACTTCGAAAGCTGCCCGTTGATTCCACCCATGCCTGAAACCCGCATCCAGCGTCTGCGACTTTGGCTCCGCCGGCATCCTGCGGTGCGCGACTCCCTCTTGTGGGTCCTGCCCGCTGTGGTGATCGGGGCGGTGCTGCGCTGGATGCTGCTGAGCTACCTGCCCTGCGCAAACTGGCATGCCGATTCGAACTCCTACTTCTCCTTTGCCGAGCGTCTGGTGAAGGACGGCCGATTCGACCTCGATGAAAAGCGGCGCTTTGTTTATCCCATCCTCGTCGCGCCACTCGCGATGCTGCCGGGCGCCACGCTGAAGTGGGTCGCGTGGGCGCAGCACGGCTTCGGCCTGCTCACCCTGCTGCCGCTGGCGTACTGCGTGCGGAAGATCTTCCGCTTTTGGAAATGGTGGGTCATCCCCGTCACCACCATCTACGCCGTGCTCCCGACCATCCTGTGGTTCGAGCATGAGTTGCTGGCGGAGGCATTTTTCTTCGCGGCACTCATCTGGACCATCGCCGGCTGGCTCGCATGGACCGTCGCCGATCCCGCGCGCCGCCCGAGCCTGTGGTGGTGCTTTTACGTGCCATTCCTGCTGCTCGTGCTCACCAAGCCCGCCGCGCGGTTCATCTGGCCGGGCGTGCTGTTTGCCATGCTCGTCACGCTCGGCTGGCGCTGGGTGCGGTGGCGCGAGGGCATCTCGCTCGCAGTCGCGGCGATTCTCACGCTCATGGCCGGACGCGAGTCGCAGGGTTCGCGCCTGCTTTACACATCGGCCTTCCCGCTCACGCGGCTCGACACCTCCAGCCATGCCGAGTTGAAGGCCGAGATTCGCGACCTCGTGGAAGGCGCGCGCGGCACGCTCACCCGTGGTGAGATCAGCGATGACCGCGAGTGGAAACGCTTTTTGGAAGCACCGGAAAACCAGGCCGAACGCCCTCTTTGGCAGGCCCTCGGACGCGACGAAAAGCGCAAGGGCCAGGTCTGCCGCGAGCTTGCGCTTGAGGGCATCCGCGCGCGTCCCGACCTCTTCCTGCTCATCGCCGCGCAGCGCATCATGCTCTCGGCCAACCCGGATGACTTCAAGGCCATCCGCTTTGACCCCGCCTATCTCACGATGAAGTTCGAGCCCACCTACGAAAAGTACCGGGCGGAGAAAAACGAGTGGCGGCTGCAGAACATGTTCGGCCTCTCACGGCAGGAAGCCCCTCCGCCCTTCGCCACGGCCAAAACGTGGATCGCACCCGACGGCCACGAAGGCGCCCGGGAGTGGATGCGCTCCTACGTCGAACGATTCGGCGAAACAGTCCGCGTGGTCCGTGAACCTGGCCAGCCCGGTGCCCCGCGCGATGGCACCGTGCAGCAGATGAACCGCTTCGCCCCCACGTGGCTGGGGTGGTGGATTCTCGCGTCCTTCGCCATTTCCATGCTGCCCGGCTATTTCCGGAAGATGGGTCTCTGGGTGCTCATCGCCACCGGCTATCTCTTCGGCGTATTCCTGGTAGGCAGCGCCAATTCGCGTTTCTTTGCCATGGTGTGGTCCGTCATCGTCCTCGCCCTGCCCGTGCCGCTGGACGCGCTACTGCGCCTGTGTGCCCACCTGCTTAAGAACCGCAAGCCCAGCGAGCCAGCACCCAGTTCTGTATGAATCCTGTCTCACCGCTCCACGCTATCGCCGTGGCGGCGGCGGGCGCTGTCCACCCGGCGGCGGTGGTGGTGGAGCTTTCTTTGCCTGCTGCTG
>JAYUWZ010000809.1:0-6637 GCA_043753265.1 Verrucomicrobiaceae bacterium | reverse complement strand
GGCACCTTCCCGGAGATTCCCGCCGACCACAATGTGGAGGACGAGTACGCCGCCTATCGGCTGGCCGATGCCGCATGGCCGGGAATGTTTGGCGTTTTTTATAAAGCGAACCGCCCCACCAAAAACGCGAACGAGGCGAAGATTGTGGCCGACCATAGGGCAAAGGTGGGAGATGCCGCGGACTGGCAGATTCTCCAAAAAAGTTTCGACCGGATGAAGTAAAGCAGGGCATTTGCTCCGCTTACCCATCCATGCGTCTCCTACTCCTCTCACTCGCGGTTCCAGCTTTGGTGCTTGCGGAGCCCTCTGCTCCCTCGTCTGGCAAGGCGGTAACGGATCTCTCGACGTGGCTTGCCGTGGATCGGGAAAAGCGCCCGGCCATTGCCGACGCAGCGTTCGCAAATATTGCACTGACCAAGCCCGACGCTGAACAAGCGGCGGCCCTTCTCTGGAAGGACCATGTGGCTTTTCTCCGCTCCACACGCGCTGCGGAATTGGAGGCAAAGGCGATCCGCATCGGCGACCGCGAGATGAAGTTTGAGATCGTTCCTTTCGGGAAAAAGGAGGAAGCGCCCGCTGGTGGACGCAGCCTCTTTATTTCCATGCATGGTGGTGGCGGCGGCCCTGCTGCCATGAACGATGGGCAGTGGCGAAACCAAATCCAGCTCGGCAAAGCCTACAAACCTGCCGAGGGTCTTTACGTCGCGCCCCGCGCCCCCACCAATACCTGGAATCTATGGCACGAGGGGCACATGGATGGACTGTTTGATCGGCTCATCGAGGGCCTCGTGGCCATCGAGGGGGTAAACCCGAATCGCGTGTTCATCCTCGGCTACTCCGCAGGTGGCGACGGCGTATACCAACTCGCCCCACGCATGGCAGATCGCTGGGCGGCAGCCTCAATGATGGCCGGACACCCCAACGAGACCCAGCCCCAGGGCCTGCGGAATGTTCCCTTTGCAATCCAAGTGGGCGAGAAAGATGGCGGCTACAACCGGAACAAAGTCGCCAAGGAGTGGGGCGAAAAACTCGATGCCCTGCAAAAGGAAGACGCGGATGGCTATCAGCATTTCACGGAGATCCATGCTGGCAAAGGCCACTGGATGGACCTTGCCGACCGAAAGGCGATTCCGTGGATGGAAAAGTTTACGCGCAATCCCCTGCCCTCCCGCGTGGTCTGGCGACAGGATGATGTGACGCACGCCACTTTCTACTGGCTCGCAATGCCGAAGGATTCCGCGAAGGCTGGTCAGGAAATCAAGGGGATCCGCACAGGCCAAGTCATTGAGATCGAAACGAAAGACGTGCCTGCTTTTTCGCTGCGGCTGAACGATGCCATGCTGAATCTCGACGAGGCGGTGTCAGTCTCTGCAAACGGCAAGGCCGCGTTTTCGGGGAAGGTGGAGCGCACTATCGGCACACTGGCTCGAACATTGGGAGAGTGAGGCGATCAGTATTTGATGTTTAGCGCGGAGATACCGGTGAAACCGTAGAGTTGCGAATCGCTCTCTGACGACATCTGCCGGTTCAAACCGAATCCGAAATCGCTCGAGCGAGAATATGAGGGCAAAGGAAATAGGCGCTTCGCACTGTGAGGTGGCCGATTGAGGACATCGGAGAACAGTAACGAACGAAGAAATGCGTCAGAGACGCATGCTCCCAGTGGCGGCGCTCCGATTTGAACCCTCGCTCGTGTGTTTGTTGTTGGGAGCGGTCTTCGAATCACATTCGCTCCAGCGCCTTTTCTACTGCGCTGAATATCGTATCGATCTCCTCGTGGCTTGCTGTGAGTGGCGGGGCCATGGCTACGATGTTGCGGATGCCCCGCACGATTACCCCCTCCTCTCGCGTGAGGGCCGCGGCGCGGACTCCGAGTGATCCATCGCCGCCTTTGAGTTCCAGTGCGCCGATTAGTCCCGCACCGCGCGCTTCGCCCACTTTGGGGTGCGATGCAAACTCGGCGATCTTCGCCTGGAAATACGGACCGGTATCGTCCCGTGTCCGCTCCACGAGCCCTTCGCGCTCGATCACCTCGATATTCGCAAGTGCCGCTGCGCAGCTCGTGGGATGCCCGCTGTAAGTGAACCCGTGTGCGAGGTAACCGCCTTTGCGCAGCACCTCCGACACGGCCGTGGAAACCATTGTCGCGCCGAGTGGGAGATACCCGCTCGTCAGTCCTTTCGCGAGGCACATCATGTCCGGATCCAGCGCCCACAGATCGCTCGCATACCACGCGCCGAGCCTGCCGAAGCCGGTAATCACTTCATCGGCCACAAACAGAATGCCATACTTCCGCGCCAGCTCGCGCAGAGCCGTAAGATAGCCCGGGGGTGGGACGATCACGCCACCCGCGCCCTGCACTGGCTCCACAAAGATCGCCGCGATTTCATCCGCGCCATTGCGCTCGATGATCCGCTCCGTCTCCTCGATGCACCAGCGCCCGTATTCCTCCGTCTTCGCACCTGCGGCGTAGGCGTGGGGCGCGGGCGCGTGCAGAAAATCAGCGAGGGGAAGTCCGAAAGGCTCCTGGCAGCTTGCCAGTCCCGTCATGCTCGCGGTGGCGAGTGTCACCCCGTGGTAGGCGTATTCCCGGGTCAAAATCTTCCGCCTCCGGGGCTCTCCACGCAGCCGCCAGTAGCCGAGCACCAGCTTCAGCGCGGTCTCGTTGGCCTCGCTGCCGCTGTTGGAAAACATCACGTGGTCGAGTCCCGGTGGTGCGAGTTCCGCGAGTTTCGCGGCAAGCCGGATTGCGGGTTCCGTAGTGCTGTTGAAGAACGAGGGATAATAGGCCAGTTGTTCCATTTGCCGGGTGACGGCCTCCACAATCTCACGCCGCCCGTAGCCGATGTTCACACACCAGAGGCCAGCGAGCCCATCCAGCAGGCGACCGCCTGCGTGGTCGCGCAGCCAGCACCCCTCCCCGCCCGTGAGAATGTGTGTGCCCGTAGATTGCATAGCTGCGTGGTCGGTGAAGGGGTGCAGATGATGCGCCGCATCAAGTGATTGGAGCGTATTCATGACTCAGGATACTCCCATTTTGTTCGTCGTGCAGCCGGAAATGGCAGGCCCAGCACGATAACAACCTCGTGGCTTTGCAACCTGCCACAACCGCGCTAAGGTGCCCGTTCATGCGATTCCGTCTCGTCATTGCACTCTGCTGCTGCGCCCTGCTCGGCGCATGTTCCCGGGTCCGTTTTCCATGGACAAAGCCCCCGGCGGCGCGGCCCGAGATCGTCAGCTTTCCCCCAGCCAACACCTCCGATGGCACCAAGCGCGAACCGCGTCTCGCGGGCCGCGTAGCGATGGTCAATCCCTCGGGCAACTTCGTGCTCCTGGAATGCGACACGTGGTCCGCACCTGCCACAGGCACTGCTCTCAAGTGCCTGCGCTATGGCGCGGAGACGGCGATCCTCACCGTGAGCAAGGAGCGCCGCGGATCCTTTGTGGTGGCAGACATTGTGAAAGGCTCCCCGCAGCGGGGGGATGAGGCATTTCAGTGAACCATCTCGCAGGTTCCCGTGCTGTTGAGCGTCTTTGTGCGGACTAAAAGTCCAAACCACATTATGGCAGCGTCATCGGCAGCGTTTTCAGGGGGACAGATACCACCGATTTCGCGGTGAGCAGATAAATTTTCGCAGTCACACCCGCTGGCGCGGCGTCTTTCAAACTGATGCCAACATCCTTCTTGCCCGCAAATCCATTGGTACTGCGACCATTCGATTCGAGCGTCTTTCCATCCGGCGAGCAAAACTCAACCGCGGCGACTTTCTTGTTCGGGTCGGTGATGATGTAGCCCACATCACTGCCTTTCACTTCCTTCAATGTGATGGATACACCGGCCGCCTTGAGGGCTGCATTGTCCAGTGCCTTGCCCGCTTCTTTCGCCACATCGGCAGTCACCGTTGCTGTGGGATCTTTGGAAGGGACAAGCAATTCGACCGCGCCATCCACCGTGATCGATTTCGCGCTGCGTGCGGGATTTTTGAATTCCATCTTCAATTCAAACTCATCCTTTTTCTTCTCCCCCGAGCCCCCTCCGAAGCCGCCGCTGCCGAAGCCCTTTTGCGGAGGTTGAAAACCCCCTTCATTGAAACGGTCCTCCTCCACTTCCACCGCTTTGCCCGCATCATCCTTCGCACCCTTCACTACTACTCGCAGCGCCTTGCACTCCGCGAGTTCAGGCCCCGAGATTTTCAGTGCGATTTCCAGGCCCGCGAAAAACTGGCCGGTGGTGCGTTTGTCGGAGATGTCACCGACCTCTACTTTTACTTCGGCAAATGCGGAGATGGAGGTGGCGAGAACAAGCGTTGCGAGGAGTTTCATGACGCAACGTTGAACTATTTTTGAGCGCAAGGGAATACTGCTTTTGCCGAATATCATCACCGTGCTCGCGGCATTCTTCAGGAAGGGAACCTATCGGATACCGAGCGCTGCAGCGGCTTTGGGAAACTGCGTTTTCAAATATTCCTCCGGATTGAATGGTGCGAGGGTGATGCCATCGATGAGCGCTCCGCGTGCTTTCTTCCGGTCACCTCCACTTTGGCTCCGGAGGTATTCCGACAGTTTTTCATCCCCCAGCAAATGAATCACCGTGCAGACCGCCGAATGATGAAGTTCCGCCGCGGCCCCATCGGCATCGATGCTGAAAAGTGCTCGTAGGGCTTTTTCATCGCCTTTTGCGGCTGCCCGCGCCACCGGATAGAAATCCACCCCGAGAGCTTTCGCATGCTCTTCAATCTCATTGGCGGGGCCTTTGTTTGCGAGGTCTTTGGCCGTGGCGTAAAAACGCACACGACTCGCGTGAACGTAGCCACTTTTCCCATTCTTGAGCTTCACTCTCATCCACCTGGCACCTTCGCTTGCCGCGTCGAATTCGAAGACCTCACCCAGCACCACTTTATCCACCACAGTGGAGTCCGAGCGCGCCGCCGCACGCACATTGGTGTAACCATCGGGGTCCTGAATCACACCCCTCAGACCGTCTGCCTGTGCGGCAAAAGGGGCGATGCACAATAAGCTGAGAATGATGGAGCCAAGCGTATTCATGGATTTGCGAACGAGATCGTAAGCTGCGCCAGTTGCATCGACGAGGAAGAAGATGGGAGCGAATCGTTGCTTGGAGCCTTTGGGGCAAGCGTTCCAGTTTTTGCGAGATGCCAGACTGATCATTTCTCCTTGCCCACTTTTGAAGCGTCCGCTTTCTTCCAGGCTCACATGACGACGTACCTGCATTGGTGGCATATCTGACGGGCCGGCTCCGCCGCTGCGCTTTCTAAGCGTGGCAGGAGCGGAGCGGTCGTCGCCACCGAGCGTCGAAGCCAGCCGGCCCGAAGATTCCGCAAACTGCGAATCCTCGGGCCGGTTGCTTTTTCCACCAACCACTCTCCAACACACCGACCAATCATGATCAGCCAATTCAAATTCAACGCCGACGGGCTCATCCCCGCCATTGTCCAGGACGCCAAGAGCAAACGCGTGCTCATGATGGCGTGGATGAACGACCAGAGCATCCGCATGACTCTGGAGAAGGGGCTGATGGTGTACTTCAGCCGCTCGCGGCAGAAATACTGGGTGAAGGGCGAGACCAGCGGCAACGTGCAGCGCGTGCTGCGGTGGTGCGTCGATTGCGACAAGGACACGCTGCTCTTTGAAGTCGAGCAGACGGGAGGGGCATGTCACACCGGCTACGAGTCCTGCTTTTTCCAGGAGCTCGACAACCAGGGCCTGCCCAAGCCGATCGAAGAGCAACCCCTCTTCGACGCCGCGAAAACGTACGGAAACTGAGGAATTTAAGATCTTGGATTTAAGATTTAAGATTTCTTCGAGGCCCCACGCGCAATGGACAAAGAGGAGCTCCGCAGACGCACGAAGGATTTTGCCCTTCGGATTCTTAAGCTTACCCGGGCCTTACCCACGGACCAGGTCGGCAAAGCCATTGGCGGGCAGCTCGTGCGATCCGGGACTTCGGTTGGGGCGAACTACCGAGCAAGCCTCCGAGGGCGCTCTCGGGCGGAGTGGATATCCAAGATTAACCTTTGCCTTGAAGAGGCTGATGAATCGGCGTTCTGGCTCGAACTCAGGAAGCCAATGAACTCACCGCAATTTTCGCCGCAGCCATCAAGACTGCACGCGGCAGTAGTGAGAAATGAAGACGCTGCGAGTTGGCGATGGTGACCCATCCACCACCCACCCCTCCCGAACCTCGCAGCAAATCTTAATTCTTAAATTTTAAATCTTAAATCCCATGCCTTCCAACCACACACCCGACCTGGCCACGTTTCGAACCCTGGCGAAATCGGGCAATCTCATTCCGGTTTACAGCGAGTTCATCGCTGATGCGGAAACGCCCGTCAGCGCTTTTGCGAAGCTCGACGATGGCGGCTACACCTTCCTCTTCGAGAGCGTCGAGAAGAGCGAGCAAACAGGGCGTTTCTCGTTCCTCATCGTGCATCCGCGCACCGTTCTGGAGAGTCAGGGACGCGCGGTGCGCATCAATGAAAATGGAGCAACCCGCGAATTTCAATCGAAGCGCGATCCGCTCGCCGACCTCGAGGAATACATGGCGCGCTACCAGTATGTGCCGCTCCCCGGCGAACCACCGGAGATGCGCTCGCGCTTTGCTGGTGGGGCTGTGGGC
>JAYUWZ010000808.1:0-3097 GCA_043753265.1 Verrucomicrobiaceae bacterium | reverse complement strand
ATCCGCCCCATTTATACACTGATAATAAAAGTACAATATATATCTAAAATATTTCTCGCTTCCTTTACCATCAGTTCACGCATGACGATGCACTAGGCCTGCGCTAGGCTATGCTCTTGCGCGCCTCCGGCTTTTTCTGGCGGCCCCCGGCTTCTCCTTTTGTTTCCTAGATGCTTTCGCATTTGGCATGTGGTTGACGCGAAATTGCCACATGAGCGCGGCAGAATTGGGGCATGTGTCGGAATCTTGTTATCGCTTTTTTACTCGCTGGTCTTCCGTTGCTGGGCGCGCCTGGGAAAAAGAAGGGGCCTGCGCAGGCGGTGGGAAAGGGTGGGCAAAAGGAGGGGAAGCTGGCCGGAACAAAGGGGGATCTCATCGGCCTCGCGCAGGCTGCGGTGCCTTTGCTGAATACGGACCCTGATCGCGAGGGGCAGGGGCGTGCAAAGATCGTGGAGGCGCTGGTGCGGGGTGGTGAACTCAAGCGGGCTCGTGTGCTCGCGGAATCCATTGCCGATTTTCGCCGGGGCGTGTGCATGGGGCAGATTTCCGTGGAGGCAGCGAGGAAGGGGGATTCCACGCTGGCAGAGGAGTGCCTGGAACTGGCGGTGCAGAGCCGGGATGCCGAGAATGGGTGGCGGCGGGAGCGCATCTCGGCGTATGTGAGCATCGCGACCGCGGAGGCGGGAAAGTTTGAGGAGGCTTTTGAGCAGTTGAAGAGCATCACGGAGCCGGATGACATCGTGCGCACACGTGCCGGGTTCGCGCGGGCGTATGCGCGGGTGAACCAGCTCGACCAGGCGGGGGCGCAGGTGTCGGAGGCGAAGGGGGGATTTTCGATTTCCACCGCACCGATGCAGGCTGAGGCGTTTCTGGAAATAGGCCTGGCGCGGGAACGCGCGAAGGATGAGACGGGGGCGATTTCCTCCGCGCGCGAGGTGGTGGAGGCGACGAAGGAGGTGGGCTGGCTGAAAATCGAAACAGCCCGCCGTGCCGCGGAGTTGCTTTACCGGATGGACAAAAAGGATGAGGCGCTCGAGCAATTGGAGAACTGCCGGAAAATCGCGATGGAGATTTCGGATCGTGCAGAGTTCAAAGGGCGGGTGATTTCGGGGCTGGCGCAATCTTACGCGGCATGCGGCGACAAGAAGAGTGCGGAGAAGTTGCTGGCAGAGGGTGAGCGCGCGGCGGATACGCTGGAACCGATTTTTCGCTGTGAGCCGCTGGCTCAGATTGGGGCGGCGTGGGTGAAGCTGGGGAATCTGGAGAAGGCGCACGGCATATGGATGCGCGCGGCGACGATTGCGAACACCCACAAGAATCCACGGGTGAAGGGAATGGGGTACATTGATGTGTGTGTGGCGGCTTATGAGACGGGGAAGGGGTTGCCGAAGGAGATTCGGGCGTTGGTGGAGGTGCGGTGAGGAAGCTCACACAGATAAGGACCGTGAAGGCGCAGCATGGCGGAGGCTCAAGCTATGGCTGAAAGTCGTAGAGAACTGGTAGATTTCTTCGGCTGCAAAACGTCCAACGCCCAACATCCAACGTCCCAATGGTAACACTTGGCGAAGGCGACAGAGTCGCTGGACGCCCAATGGAAGGAGCAGTTCGGAGGCAGGCCTTGGCCGGGAAAGGCCCGGCGCGTCGGGTCTGGAGCGATTTGAACTACCGAGACATAGCGAGTTGACGGGAAAACCCGAGGCGAAGAACGGGCATTTGGAAACCACGAAACCAGGAAATCAACCGCGCAGAAGCCTTCCTGGTTTCTTGGCTTCCAAATTTAGAGGCTGAGTGCGTTGCATGGGTGCCCTTATCGTCTACTGGCTCAGGTTTAGCCGGGTGGGGGCAAACGTTACACCGGAAGTTCACGCTAGCGTCGCTGAATCGCCACAATTGTCCACGAAGGTGGCGGGGTGATGCGCCCTGTTACCAGCCGAATTTCTTTGCCAAACCAAATGCCAGTGCACCTGGCGGAGGTGCGCCAGCCATGCGCAGGGAGCCGCTAACCCCGAAGAATTCAAGCGACCGAACGTGGCTCCGCTTTTCCAACATCCGCTCCGCGTGCTTTGCTGCGCGATCCCGGCGATGATCCTTTACCAGCCATTCTCCGGCATGGCGCAGGAGGCATTGGGCGGTGTGCGCGGGACAGTGCTCGACACGGACTTTGGCCAGCCGCTGGCGAATGCACGCGTAGTCATCAATGAGCTCGGGCGTGCTGTAACTACGGACAGCTCGGGGCGGTTCACCATTCCCGGACTGCCGCCCGGCGTGTATTCCGTGAGGGCGAGCAAGACGGACTTTTTGCGTGCCAATGCCCAGCAGGTCGCGGTGCGCGGCGGGGCGTTTTCGGATGTGGATGTGAAGCTGCAGTCCTCGGAAACCACGCTGCCGGACATGCAACTGGAGGAGGACGATTTCCTCTCGGCGACCACGGTGGATGCGGGGGCGGGCACGGTGAAGGGCGATACGATTCAATCACTATTCAGCCAGGCGATGATTGCGCAGCTCGGCGCGCGCGATGCCGGTGCCGCGCTTACACGCATGGTGGGAACCAACATCGTGGACGGCAAATATGTGGTCGTGCGCGGACTGGCGGATCGTTACGTGAACGTCCTGCTGAATGGCACCCGGGTGCCAAGCGCGGACCCGGACAAGCGTGCCGTGCAGGTGGACATCTTTCCCGGCAACCTTCTGGGCGGCATCGCCACGAGCAAAACCTTCACGCCGGATCAGCCGGGCGATTCCACGGGCGGCACAGTGAACATCCGCACGAAGACGATGCCGGACAAGTTCACCTTTGGGCTTTCCGGCACGCTCGAATACAACACGCAGGCCTCGCTGAACGATCGCTTTTTGAAATACGAGGGTAGTGGCGCGGGGCCGTGGGGCTCGGATGATGGGAGACGCACTCTTCCCGATGCGCTGAGGAATTACACCAGCTCCAACGCGCCTGACACGGAAGCGGAAGCCAGGGTGATGGACAGGGCCACGCGCTCAGCGGTGCCTGTGCTCGGCACGACACTGGGAAATGCGCCGATGAATTACAGTGGTTCGATGACACTGGGGAACCAGTTCCAATTTCTCGGCGCGCCCGCCGGGT
>JAYUWZ010000807.1:0-3100 GCA_043753265.1 Verrucomicrobiaceae bacterium | reverse complement strand
GTGTGACTCCGGCATGGGCAGCCTCGACCACGCCAGGGACGACAGCACCCATCACTTGGTCAAACGCAAACGACGCGTTTTTTCAGACGGCGGGTGTGAACTCGGTAACCATCAGCGGGACCGTGGCCGCCAATTCGTTGACGCAGACGGTCAATGGCACCATCACGACGCTCACGGGCGGAGTGCTGCAAATTGGAAGTGGCTCCACTGGCACGATTGCCAACACCGGGAACAGTGCGCTGACCATCCAGTCGAATGTGACGCTTTCGGGAAACATCACCTTCTCGGCGACTGCGGCGATTGCCGTGGAAGGAGCCATTGGTGGAAGCTTCAGCCTCATCAAGACGGGGGTGAACACCCTCACGCTTTCCGGTGCCAACACCTACAGCGGAGGCACCACCGTCAATGCCGGCACCCTCATTCTCGCTGGCAGCAACAACTCCCCCGCAACCACCACTGTCGGAGCGGGAACCCTGCGCCTGGGTGGCACCACAAATGCGGGACTCACGAGCGGTGTGATTTTCATGGGCTTTGGCAGCACCATCCAAAGCGATGATGCAACGGCCCGTGTAGCGACGAACACTTTGCAAGTGGGCAATGCAGGCGGTACCGACAATGGAGTCTTCACCATCGGCGCCGGTGGGGATTTGACCTTTGGAGCGCTCACGCTGGAAACGCAGAATCACCGCACCCTCACGGTGAACAATGGCCTGACGACCATCACCGGCGGACTCGCGCACAGCACCCGTTTTCTCACCAAGGCGGGGAATGGCGCACTGGTCATCCGGGGTATTTCGGATGCAGCAGCGGGGGGCATGGCCATCAATGGGGGAATGCTCGCCATCGCGGGGATCGCAGGTGGGATGAATGCCTCGGAGGAACTAAAGCTCAATGGAGGCGTGTTTGGCACCAACGGTACGTTCAATCGAACCCTCGGTGCCGGAGCCAACCAATTCCAATGGGCGGCGCGCGATGAGACGGGGAATGCGACAGCGAGCGGGGGCTTTGCGGGATACGGCCTGAATGCGGCTTGGGGTGGCGCGGGTAATAACCTCATTGTGAATATTGGCGGCAACGGAACACCCTCGACCATGACGTGGGGCAGCACCGGCAGCTTTGTGAACGGCGGCGTGCTCATGTTTGGCCACGCGCAATCGAACGGCTCGGTAACGTTACAAAATCCGCTCAATCTCGGGGCAAAACAGCGAACGATCGATGTCACTCGCAGCACGGTGGCTGGCGCTGCCAACGATGCGATCATTTCGGCGGTCATTTCCAATGGCGCGCTGGTGAAGACGGGGAACGGCATCCTCTCGCTTACTGCGAATAACACCTACACCGGCAAGACGCGCGTGAGCGCGGGCACCCTGTCATTGGGACAGCCCTACCTCGCCAATGCCTCCGACGTATGGATTACCACGGGCGCGACGTTGAATCTTGCCCACGCTGGGACGGATACAATCAACCAGCTCATCATCGACAATGTGATCCAGCCTACTGGCACTTGGGGATCACTTACTTCCGTAGCGACCAATAAGACCGCATTAATCACGGGTACGGGGATGCTGCAGGTATCAGCCGCGGGCACTGTGGCAGAGCCTCCCACCGTGGAGAATCAGACCGCCACCGCGATTTTGCGCACGACGGCCACCGTTTCAGGCATCGTGCAGGAGACGGGCCTGGAGGTTCCCACTGTCAGAATTTACTACGGCACCACCGACGGCGGCACCAACCCCGCAGCCTGGCAAAACGTGGTCGACTTTGGCGCGCAGAGCGGAGTGGTGAGCAGCAATCTCACGGGGCTCACACCGTTCACCCAGTATTACTTCCGCGCCTTCGCGCAGAATTCACTGGGCAGCGATTGGGCGGATGCCACCGCCACATTCACCACCCTCGTGGCTTTCCAACTTTCGGAGATTCTGCCCGTGAACACCAACGGCCTGCAGGACGAGGACGGCACGTTCCAGCCATGGATCGAAATCTGGAACCCTGATCGCGTGAACAAGTATTCGCTGTCCGGGTTCAAGCTCGTCCACGGCGTGAGCCAGTGGACGCTGCCTGCGATCGAAATTCTGCCCGACGAATATCTCATCATTTTTGCCTCGGGAAAAAACCGCAGCGTCGTCACAGGCCGGCTCCATACCAACTTTACGCTGAGCGCTGCCGGGGGCTCGCTGAGCCTTGTGCGGACGTCCCCCCCGCCAGACAGCAACGACAGCGTGCTGGCCTCGTATCCGGCACTGGCGGCCAACCAAAGCTTTGGCCGGGACGGCGCGGACATCACACTTACGGGCCGCTACAACACGCCCACGCCCGGCGAGGCAAACAACTATTCCGGCAGCGGGGTATCCGGAAAGGTCGTATTTTCGCATAGCAGCCGGGCGTTTACCGGTACGCTCAACGTGGACGTCACGCAGGCAAATCCTGTCGCCGGGGCTGTCATCCGCTACACCACCAACGGTGCGGCACCCACTTCCATTTCGCCGATTTTCAACTCGGGCACGCCCATCCCGGTAACCTCGACGAGCCTTCTCCGGGCGCGCGTTTTCGAGCCCGGCAAGCTCCCCGGCGAGACTGATACCTGCGGATACCTCCTGCTGGATGGCACGACCTCCAGCTTCAATACTGCGGCCCCAATTGTCGTGGTTTCCAACTTTGGGCAAAGCACCATTCCCGATACGGGAGATCAGCCCGCATTCATGTGGGTGTGGGACATTCCGGTGGGCGGCGGCCGGCCGAGCCTCGCCACGCTTCCCACGCTGGCGTCGCGCTGCGCAGTGGATCGCCGCGGTTCCTCCACGCTCGGCAATCCCAAGACCAATTTCAACCTGGAGGCACGCAAAGGCCGCGACGATGCGGACCGCGACATTGTGCTGCTTGGCATGCCCGAGGGCTCGGACTGGGTCTTTCATGCGCCGTACCATTTCGACCGTTCCTACCTGCACAACCCATTCTTCTATGCGCTGAGCAACAGCATTGGCCGCCAGGCGATGCGCACGCGTATGGCGGAGGTATTTGTGGAGACGGGCGGCGGTGCCCTCACTTTTTCCGGCACCAACAACGGTGACTACTACGGTGTGTACAACGTAATGGAAAAAAT
>JAYUWZ010000806.1:0-3100 GCA_043753265.1 Verrucomicrobiaceae bacterium | reverse complement strand
GCCGCCCCGCGCAAGCACGCTGCGCGCGACTTCCGGGCGCCACGTGTTGATGGAAAGCGGAACAGCGCTGCCCTCGGGCGAAATCGGCGGATTCGCCTGCCAGCGCTCGATGAACTGGATGAACTGCCCGGCCTCCTCCTCCGCGGAAATGGCCTGACGGTTGGTGCGCGCGCTTTCCGCGCCCACGTCCACGATGTCCGCGCCCTGGCTCACGAGCAGGTGGCTTTTTGCGATGGCTGCCTCGATGTCCGGGAGGCCATCGCCCGAAAAAGAATCCGCGCCAAGATTCACGATGCCCATGACGAGCGCAGGGCGGGGAAAATTCAGGATTTGGTTGCGCATGCGGAGCTTCATCGCGTGCTCCTACAGCTCGAAAAGCGCGCTTATTTTTTGCATAAAAGTCCGCGCGTATTCCTGCTTCTTGAGCTCGGCAAAAGCGGGCGGCGTGGAGGCGGCAATGATGCCCTCCGTTTCCAGTTTGCGCTTCGCGAGCAGCACGCTGAGACGGTTCGCGAGGCCCACGTTTTCCTGCAGGATGGGCTGGAGCACGCTGCGGCGCAGCTCCCACACCTCGCAGTCGGTGCGCGCGATGACGTCGGCAGTACGGGGCTCGCCAGTGAGCAGGCACATTTCGCCAAAAGCATCCCCCTCACGGAGCGTGGCGACGTGGAGTTCCTGCTCATTGCTGTGCACGACGACGTCCGCCTGGCCTTCCAGGATGACGAACATGGAGGCTCCGTTGGCCCCCTGGTGAATGATGAATTCCCCACGGCCAAAACGCTGCGAGGAAACGTGCGACACGAGTTCGGCCTGCTGCGCCTGGCTGAGGGGCGCGAGCATTTCATTCCGCTTCAGCAGTTCCTTGGCGCGCTCCGGCAGCTCCGTGGGCAGCGGCTTGTCGCGGCGGAGGTGCACCATGCGCATCGGGTTCGGCATGGGGATGCCCGCGCGCCTTGCCTCATACCACAGGTTGGTGCGGATTTCGTTTTCGATGTCGTTAAAGCGCGACTCGTCATCCAGCGAATACTTGATTTCGTAAACGATGGCCGTCTCCGCGTAGTCCTTGAGGAATACTTTCACGGGCGGATGCGGCACCACGCCATCCGCGGCCTCCGTGGCCTTGCGCACGATGTCGCGCACGACATTGGGCGGGGTGTCGTACATAAAGCCCACCTTGATGCGGTTCGAGTGCGTGCGCGTGGGAAAGGACAGATTGGTGACCGTGCTGCTCGTCACCGTTTTGTTGGGGATGTCGAGATAGATGTCGTCTGTGGTGCGGAGCCGGGTGGAGCGCCAGTTCAGTTCCACGACCTCGGCGCGCAGTGAGGTGTTCACGCCGTCGATGATAAGCCAGTCGCCCACCTTGAAGGGCTTGCCGATTTGCAGAGCCACGCCGCTGATGATGTTGGCCAGCGTCTCCTGCATGGCGAAGCCGATGACCACCGCCAGAATGCCGGAGCCGGTGAGAAATGCATCGACCTGCGCACCATATCCCCAGCGGGCCACAAGCACGCACGAGACAGTGAAGGCGACGAAGGAGAAGATTTGCTGGAGGAACTTCGGCGCCTCCATGTGGTGCCGGTGCCGGAACCAGTTTTGCCAGTAAAAGCGCCGCAGCAGCGCGAGCACAAATACCACACCGAGCAGGATGACCGCGGAGCCAAAATGGTTGATCGCATTATCCCGCCATGACCACGCGCGGACAGTGACAAGACCTTCCGGGTTCTCAGCGTGGTGAAGTACCTTCAGCGGCACATAGGCCGCAAAAGCGAGGCAGAGGAACTGGTAGAGTACCCCCAGTTCGACGCGCTGCGATTTTTTCAGCCAGCGCCCCAGCGCGATGGAGCCGAGATAAATGAACGGCGCCGCCACCAAAGCGGCGATGACGATCGGCTGCATGTAGACTGAGGAGAAGGCCAGGGCGTTCACGCAAGGACTTCGTGCCTGTTATTCAGGCGTTCGTCGAGTTGTGAACGTTTATCACCGAGAAGCCCCGCGTCGGACGCCTGCACGGCCTCCACCAAATCGCGGGCCTCAAACAGGCGGCCGATGCTCACGTAGTTTGCCCCGGCGGCATAAAGCTCGGGCACCACGGAGAGCTGCTCCGCTGTCGCAAAAATCTTTGCGTTGGGTGCAAGCTGCCGGAGCTGCCGCACCAGTTTGGCCGTCGTGGTGCCTTTCAACAGCGAGTCGGGCACCGTGCAGATGAGGATCTCCGCATGATTGATTCCCGCATGCATGAGCGTGTCCCGCTGCGAGATGTCCCCGTACGTGATGGGCACGTCGCGCTCCACGAGTCCCTTGCGCACGACCGGGCTGAAATCCACCACGGCAAGCTGGCCGATGAGCGATTCATCGGCGCGTTTGAGTTCCTCGAGAAAGGACGATGCCGTGCGGAAGAAGCCGAGAATAACGATGCGCCTCCCAGGGCCGTGCCCGTGGTCTTCCTCGGCGTGGGTCCCGTGCGAGTGGTCGAGATCCTTGAGACCGATCCTTTTGAGGAAAGGGATGCTGCCCCGGATGATGCCGTCAGACTTCATCATGGCCATCGCACTCAGTGTGGCGAGGATGACGAAGGTGAACGACGCAAAGCCGAGCGTGTCCTTGGTAATGTGATTCGCCACCACGCCGAGTTGGAGCACCACGAGGGAGAACTCACTGACCTGGCTAAGATTGATGCTCGGGAGCATGCTCGCGCGCAATCCCTGCTTGAGCAGGTAGAGCGGCACGAAAGTGGTAAGCCAGCGGCTCACCAGCACAAACACCGCGAAGCCCAGCGCGGAAACCAGGAGCGCCGTGGTAGGCGTCGGGATGGTCATTCCGAGACCCACAAAGAACAGCGTGACGAAGAAGTCGCGCAGACTGGTGACCTTGGCCGTGACGTCCAGCGCATAGGGGAACGTGGAGAGCGACACGCCTGCAATCAGCGCGCCCATTTCACGCGAAAGCTTCAGGTATGCGCCAAACTCGCCGAGCAGAAAGCACCAGGCAAGCGCGCCCACGAGCACGAGTTCCGGCAAACGGGCGATGTGATGAAAAATCCAGGGCAGGATATAGCGGCTCGCCGTCATCGCCACGGTGACGAGCAATACCACCTTGC
>JAYUWZ010000805.1:0-3100 GCA_043753265.1 Verrucomicrobiaceae bacterium | reverse complement strand
CGACCACCTTGACGGACAACGTTTCGCGATAATGCGTCGCGATGTTTTGCAGGCCCAAAAGCGTATCCACCACTTTCACGATACCAAATTCTTCGGGCAGTCCCGGCGGCACCTCATTCACCAGCGCTCCTACCGCACCCGCTTGCGCGGCTTGCGCGACGAATTCATGGCCGTCGAAATTGTCGCCCTTAATTGCCACGAAGAACGCACCCGGCGCAAGCGCACGCGTGTCGGTGCAAACCTTTGCAACCAACGTCGCGGCGCTGCCAGCCAGCAGGCTTCCGCCTGCCCACTGGGCGATCTGTGAAAGTGGTGTGGGATTCATCTATTAGAATGCCTCGTCGTCTCTGCGCTCCCTCCCCGTGCGCTCGGGCCTGTCCGGGGCGTCAGGACGCCGCTCGGGCCAATCAGAACTCTGCGGACGCTCGGGACGCTCCGGATTTTCATCGCGACCCCTGCGTGGGCTCGGGCGGCTGATGGTCTCCCGGCGCTCTCCCAGTGCACTTGCAGCGATGGCTGCGTCGTCAAACGGAATGGTGGAGTCCGCGAACTCCTGGTAGGTCTCGTGACCCTTGCCTGCCAGCAGGATGATGTCGCGGGGCTGCGCCATGGCGATCGCCTTGAAGATGGCCTCCTTGCGGTCCACGATGATCTCGGGATTGAGGCGGCGAAAGCCAGGCTTGATGTCCTCAATGATCGTCATCGGGTCTTCCTTCCTCGGATTGTCGCTGGTCACGATCGCGTAGTCTGCGAGTGCGTCCACGGCGGCTGCCATTTTCGGGCGCTTGGCGCGGTCCCGATTGCCGCCGCAACCAAATACTGCAATCAGGCGGGCAGGCTCCAGTTCCCGCAATGTTTTGAGCGCGTTGGTGAGTGCATCGTCGCTGTGGGCGTAGTCTACAAACACCTTGAAGGGCTTGCGCGCCTGCACAGCCTGCATGCGGCCGGGCACCGGTGGCACTTGTGCCAGGGCCTGCACCGCGGTGCGCACCGGCACACCCATCGTGTGTGCCGCGGCTATGGCGGCGAGGCTGTTGTAAACGTTGAACGCACCGATGAGCGGCATCTTTACGAGGTAGCTCTTGCCCAAGGCATCAAGGCCGTAGGTGGTGCCGGAAAAATCCATCCGCACGTTGCTCGCGCGGAACTGCGATTGCACTCCCTGGCCGTAGGTGTAAAATTCCAGAGTCTTGCCGATGCGATCCACGAGGCGCGCGCCAAAGCGGTCATCAAGGTTGATCACCGCGCGTCCCTTCTTCTTTGCCTGCGAAGTGAGCCCCTCGAAGAGCCCCGCCTTCGCGTCGAAATACGCATCCATCGTCTTGTGGAAATCGAGATGATCCTGAGTGAGATTTGTGAACACCGCGACATCGAACTCCACCTTCCGAACCCTCTCCTGTACCAGCGCGTGGGAGCTTACCTCCATCGCGCAGCTCTTGCAGCCAGCAGAGCGCATCATCCACAGAAGTTCATGCAAATCGGCGCTCTCCGGCGTGGTGCGCGAGGCAGGCAATTCCCGGTCGCCCACGATGTAGCGCACCGTGCCAATCAGGCCGCAGCGCAGCATCGCAGTGTCGCAAATGTGCTTAATCAGGTAGGCTGTGGTCGTCTTCCCATTGGTTCCCGTGACGCCCGCGATCTTCAGGTGATGCGAAGGGTTGCGGAAGAAAGCAGCGGAGAGGTCTGCCAGCGAATGCCGCGCATTCCGCACCTGTATGTGAGTGGCGCGCGTGGCGAGGCCAGGATGCTCGCTGATCACCGCAACAGCGCCCTTTGCCACTGCTGCGTCGGCAAATTGGGAGCCATCCACTTTTTCACCGGGCAGCGCGACGAATGCACAGCCTTCGATAGCGCGGCGGGAGTCGTAACAAATGGCGGTGACATCGCGATCCAGCACGCCGGTGACGGCGACCGGCTTGATGGATTTGGCTAGGATTTCGAGTTTCATTATCGGCCGTTTTTCGCGAGTTTCTTTTCCGCATCGAGATCCTCCTGCAGGAGGATGGGATCCGGTTGGACGCCGAGATATGCGAGCGTGCGCTCGGCGATGGCTTTATAGATGGGAGCGACAATCATGCCGCCGGTGTCCTCGTTGGATGGTACCTGCGCCTCGTCGATGGAAATTACCAGACAGAAGGCCGGTTTGTGCGCGGGCACAAAGCCCACAAATGAAGTCACGTGCTTGGAAGACGAGTAGTGACCGTTAATCACTTTTTGTGTCGTGCCCGTCTTGCCCGCGGAGCGGAAGCCCGGGATGTGCGCGCGTTTGGCGGTGCCCCTGCTTCCAGTCACACGCACCAGCGCCTCGACCATGCTTGAGGCGGTCTGCTGGGAGATGACCTGCCGAACCTGCTGCGGGCTATATTCCACCACGCTCGCACCCGTATCATCGCTGATTCGCTTGATGATCTGCGGCATCATGAGTTTGCCTCCATTTGCGATTGCGGAGGTGGCAGTCACGAGTTGGAGCGGCGTCACGCATACCTCGTGGCCCATTGCGAGGCGGGTTATCGAGATGCCTGTCCAGCTTGCGCGCGGAGCCAGAATGCCACGCACCTCGCCCGGAAGCGCAATGCCCGTGATTTGTCCAAAACCGAAATTGCGCATCCATCCATGGAAGAGCTCCTCGCCCATGCCGATCGCGATTTTCGCCGCGCCGATGTTGGACGATTTCTCCACGATTTCGGAGACAGTGAGGTTTCCATACGGGTGATGATCGCGGAGATACTTTCCTCCGTACTTCCAGCGCCCGTTCTCGCACCAGATCTCTGTGTCGAGAGTCACCTTGCGATAGTTCAGCCCGCCCGCGGCAGTCACCACCTTCATAGTGGAGCCCGGTTCGTAAATTCCAGCGACCGCGTAGTTAAAGCGCTGTTCCGGCTTTGCCTCGCCCGGAACATTCGGATCGAAATTCGGCCGGTTGGCAATCGACAGCACCTGGCCGCTATAGGGTTCCATCATCACGGCACTTGCCATGATGGGCCTGTATTTTTTGCAGGCCGCCTGGAGTTCTTCCTCCACGATTTGCTGGATTCCCAGATCCACGGTGAGTTCCACGTTCCAGCCGTTGCGAGGCGCGCGCTCCTCGCTGCGTGTGCTC
>JAYUWZ010000804.1:0-6662 GCA_043753265.1 Verrucomicrobiaceae bacterium | reverse complement strand
AGAAGCTCCGTTGCCGTTCCATTCTCGTTTCTAGCACCTCCTTCGCACGTCGTCCCGCTATTTTACAGGGCTTCCCGCTTTATTCAGCGTCTCCTTAGCATAGTTGCCATGCCAGCCATCGACTATTCCTCCGATCGTCGTCTCGATATCCTGGTTCTTGGTCCCATGGGCGATGCTGGGAATGAGCCTTCCACGATTAAGATTCAAATGGCGCTTAATGCCCTTTTGGCAGAGCCCGCGATTCAGGCACTGCTCACGCAGCATCATATCGTGAGCAAAAAAGTGCACGTGCCCGAAGGCCAGACGCAGCCGGAGATTGTGCAGAACATCCTGACCTTGCTCGACTCCGCCGACCTCACTGTCTTCGACCTTACCCCAAAGGCGGCGAATGCGGACCGGGCCAACGTTTTCTACGAACTTGCGCTGGTTCATTCACTTGGCATTCCTGCGCTGCTCATCATTAAGGATGGTCACGAGGTTCCATTCTATGCGCACACCACCACCCAATATCGAGTGCCGGACTTCGATCTCGCCACGCTCACCAGCGCCCTCCGCACGCCTGTGACGGAGTTTCTCGACTTGGATAACCGCGCCACCAACTTCACCAACGATCGCATCACCCAGTTCTACGGCCTCCCCATCGTCGATATCTCCGCCGCAGTGGGCCTCGCCACGGGTTATTACTACAATTTCCTCTCGCGGCTGATCACCGAAGGCGGCTTCCTCTCGCACTACCCTGAGAAAATCAAACAAGTGCTTTACGTGCGCCCGGCATCCGTCAACAGCACCTACGAGGCAGACATCGCCGCACTCAAAGCCGGGCTCCTGCGCGAAGGATTGGAACTGAAGATGGGGGAAAAGCTGGCAGCCATCCCATCCGACGACAGAGGCCCGCTCTGGATGGATCATGTGGATGGCATCGTCCTCGACATCCCGCGCACCCTCTACCCCCTGCGCCGATCGCCGCGCCTGCTCTCCATGCAATTGCGCAATCGTGATTTCCCAAGCCCCGGCGCGGAGCGCATTTTTTCGCAGCGCATGAGCCAGATCGAAGAAAACCTGCTCACGCGAGTGGAGGGTGCCATCCGCTACCAGATCCGCCACGACGGCCCGCGCGTGCGCACCAGTATTCTGAGATATACGACTATCGAGGACGCGCCCGGCCTTGTAAAATCGCTCCTCGCTTGAATACCCTTTCCATCGATATCCACGCTGGCTGGCGGAGAACTTTGTTAATGATTGTCAGAGCTGCGCTTTGCAGCCTCACGCAGTTTCATCGGCAACGCACTTGAGCCCTCGGGAATGTTCGCCTCCTTCACAGCATCCGGTGCGGCAAAGTCGAATTTCCGCAAACTCCCGCGCTCCAGCAGCCACAGCGCCTTCGACTCCCGCTCCCACACAAACTGGTAGGTCTCCAGTCCATCCGGCAGGGCGATAGCGTGGGGTGCAAATTGCGATACCAACTTCGGATCCGGCGAAAGAAATACGATCGTCGCCTTGTTTGCGTGTCCCCCATCGGTGCTCGTGCGGCTCACGAGCAAATGCACATTTTCCGCGAGCAAATAGCGCCCGGGACCACTGGCCGTGCGGGGGCGTTTCGCGGCCTCGGGATCCGCCGCGACCACGCTAAACTTCACCACGCCCGTTTTGAGTTTCCCCTTGAAGGTTTGCGCTTCTGGCTTCTCCAGCAACCGCTCGGCAAGACGCTCCAGCGCACCGGGTGCCTCATCATTGGTGAATGCAGTGCGTTCCACGGCGGTTGGCGCGGTACCCACGAGATCCAGCATCACGCGCCGCAGGGTCTGCTCGCGATCCGGCTTGGTGCTGGGCATTGGCGCTTCGCGGAGCGCGCGCTCCAAAAACATCGCACGGCGTTTCGCCGCGGGTTCTTTCGGCTCGTCGGGCCGCGTCCAGCCGCCCGTCTCGGCATCCACCATCCACTCCATGCTAACCTCATCATTCTCCCTGGCTTCCACAATGGCACCCACGCTGCCGAGACTCGATTCCTCCAGATACTCCCCCGCCCCAATCGCAATGCCGTGTCCCTGCACCTCCGCGTATTCCCCAGGCGCGAGGCGATAGGTCGCCATCGGCGTGGCACCGGAGAAGCGTGTGCGCTTGATGGGGAGTTCATTCCCTTTCGCATCACGCGCCACCGTTCCATCGTACTGGTGCCACGTCTCGGTGGAAAAAACCACGGGCGCGTCGCCTGTATTGTGAAACAACACACGCGTCTTCAGCACCGTGCCGAGCGGGTAGGCAGGCTGCGTCGGAACGAGCATCCACGCACTGCGCAGACCATTTACCGAAGGCGGTCCCCATGCCGCGCCTTTCAATTCGCCGGGCAGCGGCTTGCCGGGCTTCACCTCGCGCATTCCGGAAAAGGTCAGCTTCATCTCCGCCCAGCCCAATGGTGCTATGGAGATGGCCGCTATTTCATCCAGCAGCGCCGCAGCATCCGCGAGCGGCCAGTCCCGCGTCGTGTCCATACGCTTGAGAATCTCGACAAACTTCGCCCTCGCAGCCTCGTCCTTCTCCAGCGCAACCCTGTCTTTCATCATCGCAATGAATTGCTCCACCTCCTTTGCGAGTCCCCCAATGAGCGCCCCGGGCACTTTGCCATCCGTGCGCAGCATCGGCTTCCATTTCGCAAAAAGCTCCCGGGCCTCCCGGCTCCGCGGATAAGTCCGCGCATTCTTCTCCACCTGCTTGAGCACCAGGCCCTGCACTGGCACGTAGTCCGGGTTTACTTCGGCGGCCGCGGCTGTGACCTCCAGCAGGAACGCGCCATCCGCGCCACGCGTGATTCGCCCCATGTCCGCGTGCCTCGGCACCCGCGTACGATCCTTCTCAGAGAAATACCGATACCGCAGCACCTGCGCATCGCCCTCCGCCACCAGTAGCATCCTCGCAATAATCACGCCCGATTTGCCGGGACCGTTGAAGTGATACCGCCACACCACTTCCTCCGTCTTGTCCCCTGTAAATAAAATCTCCACCTTCGTCCCATCCCGTTCCCCTTCCCATCGGCCCTCCAGCAGCGTCCTCAGAGCCGGCAATGCCTCCGCTGCTTTCGCCTGCTCCCTCGCCGGAGCGCCATGTTCCACACGCCCCTCCGCTGGCAACGCCGCAAGCGTCGTCTTCACGCGTTTCTCCAACTGGTCGAGCGCCTCCTGCGTTCGTATCGCAGGTGGATTCAGCGGGAGCTGCCGCAACCCGGCATCCTCGCCAATCACGAAAACTCTCCCGCGCGGCAGATCATATACCTCACCATTCAGCGTGAGCGTTTCCGGCGCGGTATGGCTGCGCAGAAAGGACACCGTCTTCTTGTTGGCGAGCGTCAGTGTTCCCGTGTTCGTCCACGTGCGCGCCCTGGCGTTGCTGGAGCTGCCGCTTGAGGACCCGAAATCACCCGCGTAGTACAAAACGAAATGCGCCTGCGTCCCATCGTGTATGCAAAAGCTGCTCCGGGTGCCGCCGATATGGGCACCACTGGGCGACACCCACGGCTCCTCCTCCGCCCGCAGCATCGCCAGCGGGATCGCCACTGCCGCCCCGAGCAGCAATGCCACTGCCGCAAGCGCCGCTGTGACGCGCCGCCGGTTCAGCCGGTCGCTCAGCACCGCGAGCAGCCGCCCCTCCAGGCTCGATGGCCTCGCCATCGCCAAGCCGCAGGCGCTCGTCCAGCGGGCTCCCTGCAGGCTCGTCGCCACGTGCAGCAAATGCTCCGCGTAGTCCGATGCGCGCACCCCGCTCGCCAGCACAAGATCGTCGCACGCCCGCTCCCGCTCCACATGCAGCCGCCAGGCGGCCAGCCACACGAGCGGATTGAACCAATGCAGCGCACAGGCAACCTGCGTGAGAAGCTGCACCGCGATATCGCGCCTGCGAATGTGTGCCAACTCGTGCAGCAGCACCGAGCGCAGTTGCCGGGTGCCCCATTCCTCCGCCTCCGCAGGCAGCACCAGCCTCGGGCGAAAGATGCCCCACACCACCGGAATCGTGCGCTTTGCATCGAGCAGCAGACGCACACGCTGGCTCACGCCGAGCTGAGTGCGAGCCCGATCCAGCGCATCAGCCAGCGGCCCATCGCTTACTTCGCTGCAAGCCGCTGCCTTGTGGCGCAGCAGCACATACGCCGCCGCCAGTCGCAGTGCGCACAGTCCGCACCCAAGCATCCAAAGCAGTGGCAGCCACTCGCGCCATCCCGGCTTTTTCGCACTGGATCGCAGAGCCTTCGAAGCTGGGATGGGAATCGATGCCTCCACAATGGGAGCACTCTCCCGCATCCCGTCCGGTGCGAAAGCGCCCGGCTCCGATGATTGTGGTTCCACAATCCTCACCCGCGCCGCATCCCCTTCTGCTTGCGATGCAGGCAGTATTGGTGGAGTAGCCGCCAGTTGCTCCATCCTCACGGGCGTGGCCGCCCATGCAGGCAGCACCCGCCATTGCGGCAGGCACACGGAAAGCACTGGCACCATGAGCAAGGCCACCACGGCAATGAGCCACACCAAGTGTCGAGTGGCCGCCGAGGCACGCGCCATGGCGAGCGTCAACAGGCCGGCCGTGGCCAGCAACACAAAGCCTTTCACCGCGGAGTCGAACACCAGAGGCATTGCCGCTCCCAGCGCAGCCCAAACGGGAATCCGGTTCATCTCAACGGCCCTCCTTCCGCGCTTGCGCGATGAGCTGAATCAACCGCTCCCGCTCCTCGCCAGAGACCTTGTCCTTTCTCGTGAGCAAGTGCGCCGAGAGCGCATCCTCCAGCGAGCCACCAAAGAAAGTCTCAAGCACCCGCTGAAAGGCGCTGCTGCCGGCCTCCTCGCGATCCTCGCGGGGCGCGTAGGCGACTTCCCTGCCGAGTTCGCGACGATTGAGAAATCCTTTCTCCTCGAGGATGTGCATCATTCTTCGCACCGCCATCGGCGTGGGTGGATCGGGAAGTTCCGTGCAAATCTGGTTCACGGTCGCCTCTCTTTTTGCAAAGAGGATGTCCATGATTTGGCGTTCGCGGCGGGTGAGTTCTGCTGGATCTGGCATAAGCGTTCTCCTGTGTGCGTTACTTTTTTAACGCATCCCGCGAAATCGTCAAATGCTTTTCGTTACTTTTTTAACGCTATGCCAGCTAGCGTCCTCCGCCAGTCGCCCGGTCAATCAAGTTGTGGGGAAATACGCGCTTCACGTTCAGGGTGCGGGCGAGCTGGAAAAAGCGCTGGCTTTCCGCCGGGAAGCGCTGGCCAAGCACCGTGCAAAGCATCGCCTTGAATTCGAGACCCGTCACCACTTCATCCAGTTCCTGTGCAGTGGGTGCCTTTGGAGCGCGAAGCATTGCTGCGACACGCCGCTCGTCTGCATCGCCATCGCCCAGCACCACGGCGGCACGCTCGCGAGCGGCATCGACTTCGCTCTCGTTCTTCGCGATGTGCCACGCGATGCAAAAAACAAGGTGATGAAACCCGGTGTGAGAGACATAGGTGCGTGCTGCGGGCAGCTTCATCGCTCCGGCGACATCTCCCGTTTCAAGGAGAACCATGAATTTCAGACTTTCCATTCCTGGATTCCTCGAGCTGGCAGTTTGCATCTCGGCAGCCACCAGGTTTCCCGCAATGTAGTGGACATTGAATTTCAGAAACTTCGCCGCCTCCCGTGCATCAGAAGCCTGGTCTCTTGGAATTTTTCGCACGTATTCATCGATTGCCCTGATTGCCTCGTCCACGCGCCCAGTGGAGGCGAGCAGCACACTCAGGTCGCCCAGGGCATCCCAGTTGCCATTGCGCGCAACGGCCTTCCTGAGTTCCTTCTCGGATTCAGAATATTTCCCCAGCGCCACCCGCAGGGTGTCCCGGAGGTCGCGCAGATAGTTGTCCTTTGGCAGGGAACTGAGCGCCTGCTCCAGCAAGGGGAGACCTTTCTCCAGATTTCCCCGGGCCATCTCATCAATCGCCAGCGCCTGGAGCGCGTAGGCATGATCCGGCTCGATCTTTCGCGCCTTCTCGAAATAGCTGAGCGCCTCGGGACGCTCCAAGCTTAGGCGGCCGCGGAGATAGAGCAGCGAGGCATTTGCCGGCTCCGCCTTCAGCATCGCGTCATACTCGGCGATGAGTTCCTTTTCCCGATCAGCGGTCCGAATCGCGCTCTGGTAAGTGCGATGCCATGGCAGGACCACAGGACGCACCGAGAGCTTCTCTTTCAAGAATGCGACCAGCTTTGGCAATTCCGCGTCGGCCATGAGATCCCGGATGTATGCTTCCAGCAGGGCCTCGTCGTCCGGCCGCGCGCGAAGCCGGCTTTCCGCAAGTTTGCGCGCGTCCTTCTCCTTGCCGTTCGCCGAGTAGAAATTGTAGAGCGTGACCGACGGTTCGCCAAAGACGGTGAGCGAAGTGAGGGTGCGCCGTTTCTCACTCGATTTCATCGATACCGTTTTGGGTAATTCCTCGAATGGATGCGTGATGCCGTCCTTAAAGGTCATGAACTGCTCGCCGAAACGATACTCCGCGTGCCCCGGCTCGTTGTTCTTGCTGTACACTGCCACCGTCTTTTCGAGGATCGCAGCGCCTCCCGGATTCAGCACCCACGCAGGATTCGAGATCCAGCGCGAGCTGTAGTCCGACCGCAGCTCAAATGGGATTTTCTCATTTACCGGACCGGAAACCACCGCTTCG
>JAYUWZ010000803.1:0-6668 GCA_043753265.1 Verrucomicrobiaceae bacterium | reverse complement strand
ATGGACATCCAGCCCCGGCCACAGCAGGCGGGGTACGATGACATGATGCGCGAACTGCTTAAGACGCTGCCGCTGGTGCTGGCGCGGTCGAAATCGCTCTTCAACGCGCTGGAAAACTGGGGCTGCCCGTCTGAGAAATTGCGGCTGAACCGCACAGGCATCCCGCTCGACGCGTTTCCCTACGAGCAGCGGACCATCCCCGAGGATGGGCGCTGGGTATTCGTGCAGGCATGCCGGCTCATCGCAAAGAAGGGGCTGCGCACGGCGCTGGAGGCATTTGGGCAGTTTCGTGGGTTTAATCCGAATGCACGGTTCATTATCGCGGGGGACGGTCCGCTGAAGGCCGAGCTGGAGGAGACGGCGCGGCACATGGGGATTTCGGATGCGTTGGAGTTGCGGGGATTTCTCGACCAGCCCGCGCTGGCGAAGCTGTTCGCCGAGGCGCATATTTTTGTGCACCCCAGCGAGATGACCTCCGACCAGAACCAGGAGGGGGTGCCAAATTCCATGCTGGAGGCCATGGCCACGGGCCTGCCGGTGCTCGCCACGCAGCACGGGGGAATTCCCGAGGCAGTCGCGGATGGCGTGAGCGGCTTCCTTTGCCCGGAGCGCGACCCGGATTCGCTGATGCAGGCGATGTTTCGCTTTACCGAGCATCCCGAGCACCTGGAGGAGATGGGTCGGCAGGCGGCGCGGAGCGTCCGCGAGGAGTTTTCGCAGGAAAGCGCAATCACGCGGCTGGAGGCAATTTATGACGAGGCGATCGCGTTGGGAAAGGCGGGGTTGCCAAACACCTAATGCTGCTTACCCCCTATGCCCGGCATTGTCTGCCCCATCTGGGCCGCGGACCATTACGAGATGCCTGTTTGGGATGTTGTGCCGAGGCTGCGAGGGATCGTCATTGCGGCGCTGTCGCGCGAAGCACCCCGCCATGCCAGCCAGTCCGCCACGCAGCCCAGCACCGTGCCAGCGACCAAGTCGAGCACGTAGTGCTGCTTGGTAGCGAGCGTGGAGTAGAGGATGCCGAGGCCCCACAGAATGCTCGTGATTGCAGTAGTCCACGGGGCTCTGCGGCCAAACATCCTCCACGCGAGCAGTCCCATGAAAGAAAGGAAACCGGCATGGAGGGATGGGCACGCGTTCAGTGGCCCGTCGAGTCTTGCGACCAATTGCATCGCCGCGCTCTCCCCGACTTCGAGCGGGCGCGGGCCCGCCGTAGGTAGAAAGAGGAAGCACGAAAAGCTGATCCCGGAGAGGATGAGCAGCCCGGCAGCGTAGCGCAGGAGCGCCTCGCGCGCGGTGAGCAACCACGGCAGCACAGCGACAAAGATATACTGCGACATATACATCCACACCCACAGATCGGGCTCAAAGGGCACCCATCGATCCAGCGCCGTGACCGGCACAGTCCACAATGGAAAGTGAGCATGATTGCCCAGGTAGGAATAGCTGCTCCAAAAGAAGGCATTGAGCACGACGGTGAAAAAGAGTTTCAGCCGCCATTGGGCGGCGAGGAGCGAGGCGATTACGTTCAAGGAATGTGCTTTCCAGCATGCGGGTTTTTTACGCGATCGCCAGCCCGGCGTGGGCCACTCCACATTTTCAGATATACAGTGAGCAGGAAGCCACGCCTGGGTCACCTCTGTGGAAGCCGCTGAACGCACTTGAGAGATGCGGCTCCTGCGCCAATCGGGGAGAGATCAACCACTCGCAAATGATGCGAGCCAGATCATGCACGGGCAGCGCGCTTGGGTTTGGGGGCGGGCGCTTCGAGCAGGGCGCGGATGTCTGCTGCGAAAGGGCCGAGGGCCGCTTGCGTGAGGGTGCCGCCACCGGCAGGCTTTGCCTTGGGGCGTGCTCCAGCCGAAAGGAGGCGCTCGACGATCGCGGGCACGCCCGAGCGCACGGCACCGAGGAGGGGAAGCCAGCTTTTGCCGTCGTCACCGTTGGGCCCGGCGCCCTTGGCGAGGAGCAGTTCGACGAGATCGGCGTGGCCTTCCTCCGCAGCACTATAGAGCGGGGGTGGAGTGCCCAGCGGGGCAAAATTGGGATCCGCACCTGCGTTCAGAAGAGCCTCAATGATTTCACCCACGCCGAGATAGGCAGCGCTGGAAATGAGCAACTCGCCCGAACCGCCGGGCCGTTGTCCAGTCCACCGGGTCGCAGCTTTTCCAGCGGTGGCGATGAGGCCGCGAGCCTCGTCGAGAAGCGGCCCTCGCTCGGCATCGGTGGCGATGGCCGGGAACCGGGTCGGTGGAATTTTCCGGCAGGGCGGCTCTCCCGGCGGGGGGCCGGGGTGAAGTTCGCCGCGCAGATAGGCGGCAATCTCTGGTTTGCCGTTTTTCACCGCTGCCTGCAGGGTGTGTGCCCGCAGGACTCCCAGTCGCGGATACCGGGCATCGAGGTCGAGGCCGCGTGCCACGAGCCATTGCAGCATGGGGAGATGGCCAAGGACGGCGGCATAAACGACGCCCAGCGCGGCTTCCTCCACCGGCAGCCCCGCATCAAGCAGCAGGGCGGCTGCGGCGCAATCCCCATGTCCGAGTGCAGCCTGGACCGGGCTCACGTTGGCATCCAGCGGGTGAAGCACGGCCCCACGGGCGATGAGCCAGCGAATGGAGTCCAACTGGCCAGCAGAGCAGGCCGCCGCAAGCGGGCTGATGAAACCAACGGAGCGCTCCTCGAGGCTGCTGCCCCGCTGGAGAAAGAGTTCCATGGCGGCGAGGTCACCTTGCGTCGCGGCGGCCGTCAGGGACCCGGGCAGCTTTCCAGGGCGGGGCCGGCGCAAGCGGAGCAGAATCTCGCAAAGGCGTTGGGGAGGTTGCGTAGAGGAAGGCATAATAGGGCGCTCGTGGAACTCAGGATGAAGGCCAGCAAAATCACTCCGGAGAAATGGTTTTCGAGCCTGGCATCCTCGATAGTGTGGTCTTGCCGGAACAAGCGGTCGATACGGAGAAACCCGTAGGTCATTCGCACGAGACCGCCGTCCTCGGTCGGCCACCTCACAGCACGAAGCGCTTTCCTTATCGCCGCTCATATCTCGCGTCGCCCACCCGTTCCATGACCGGTTTTCAATCGTACCAAAGTCACGCCCACAATCCGCATGGGCAGGGGTTCATCGCCGCCACGAGCATGAACTCCGTGGGATCGTGAGAAATTGAACCGCCAATTCTTGCCGGACATCGACTCGATTAGCCCACGAGCATGGCGCGGAGCGCGCGGAGTTCGTCTTCGATGGCGGATTCGCTGGGCTCCCGGAGTGTGTCTGCGATCAGGGCGCGGAGGGTGGTGCGGAAACGCTCGCGCAGACGGGTGAGCGAGGTTCGCAGGGCCGCGTGGCTCATGCCGAGTTGGGCTGCGAGCTCGCCTTGGTGGGGGAATTCCTCGCCGGTACCGAGGAAGGGACGCAGGGCGGCGAAGATCTCGGAGCGGGCGCTGGTGGCGTATTCGGCTTCGAGCTGCGCGATGGCGCCCTCGAGCAGCGCGGTGGCCCAGTCGGCCTCGAATTGGAGCGTGGGATCCTGGCTCTGGGGGCCAGCCAGATAACGATCCTCGGCATCGTGAAGATCGAGCGAAATGAACTCCACGTGACCCCCGCGTTTTTGCCGGCCAGCATCGCGGCGCAGGTCGGAGAGGTGGCGGGCAAATGCGGTGAGTAGGAAGGTGCGCAGCCGTCCAAGGGCGGGATCGGCTGCGGCGATGAACTGTGACTCAAGCATGCGGAGCAGGAAGCCCTGGGTGGCATCCTCGGAGTCTTCGGGGCTGAGATTCTTGCGCCGGGCAAATGCGTAGAGCGGGAGCCAATAGATGCGGCAGAGTTCGCCGAGTGCAGTGCGCGCGGCAGTACTATCGCCTCCGGCGGCGACGGCAGCGATGACTGACCAGCGGGTGACAGGGAAGGATGCCGACACGGCGGCGGAGGTCACACGACGGAGGGAGGCCGGGCAAGCAAAAGCTCGCCTGGAGTGTCACAATCCCGCTACGACGGCGAAGTATTGGATGCAGCCATGAACTCCTCCTCGCCCAAACTTTTCGGGATGAATCTCGACGGCCTCTTCGCCGAGGCGTTGCGTGGGGCCACCCAGCAGATCCCGGCAGCGTGGGAGCCTCCCTCGCCGGAGGATCTCAGGGGCGTGCTGCCGCGCTACGAGATCCTGCGCCTGGTCGGACGCGGAGGCATGGGGGCGGTCTACGAGGCGCGCCAGGTGGACCTCGGGCGGCGTCTGGCGGTGAAGATTCTGCCATCGGAGCTCGGGGCAAACGAAGCGTTCGCTGAGCGGTTTCGGCGCGAGGCACGCGTGCTGGGCGGGTTGGAGCATCCGAATATTCTCGAGGTGTTCGATTTCGGAGAAAGCGCGGCGGGGCATTTGTTTTATGCGATGCCGTATGTGGAAGGCGGCGATCTCGGTGCGCGGTTGAAGAGCGGTCCGCTGCCGCAAGGCGAGGCGTTGCGACTCGTAAAGGAAATCTGCGCTGCGCTGGAGGCGGCACATGCGCAGGGCGTCATTCATCGGGATATCAAGCCTTCCAACATTCTGCTGACTGCGGAGGGCACGGTGAAAGTGGCGGATTTCGGCATCGCCGTGCTCGACGACCAGCCAAAGGAGCGCCTCACCTTTACCGGCGTGGTCGCGGGCACCATGGAGTATGCAGCGCCCGAGCAGACCTCGGGCTCGGGTGTCGATCGCAGAAGCGATCTCTACAGCGTGGGGGTGATTTGCTACGAGGTGCTCACGGGCCAGCTCCCACGTGGCATCTTCGATCCGCCCTCGAAGGTGAACACCGCCGTGGACCCGGCGGTCGATTCCGTGGTGCACACCGCCATGCAGAGCGATCCCGCGCGACGGTTCCAGACTGCGACCGCCTTTCGGATGGCGTTGAACGACACTGGCAAAACGCAACCCCGGCGCCGACACGGGTGGGCTACGATGGCAACCGCCTTGCTCGTGGTGGGATTGGGCCTCTTTTTCTGGAAATGGAATCCGCCACCGCAGAGCGTGCCGTCGGAGCGAGCAGTATCGCTGCCGGTGGCGGGTCGCTCGATCATGGCGTGGGGGCAGAATGATTTCGGCGAAGGCGCGTCGCGCACGGACATGGGCGAGGTGCAGGCCCTCGCGGCGGGGGACGGATTCACCGTGGCGTTGCGGCGCGACGGCACCGTTGCCGTGTGGGGCCGCCGCGACCGCAGTCAGCTCAATGCACCGATCGGGCTGACCGGCGTGCGGGCGATCGCCGCGGGCGGCTATCATGTCCTGGCGCTCAAGAGCGATGGCACGGTGGTCGCGTGGGGCTTGTCATCGTCCGGGCAGGCGGATGTGCCTCCCGGATTGCGCGACGTGCAAGCCGTCGCCGCGGGGCCGGAGTATTCTCTCGCGCTGAAGCGCGATGGGAGCGTCGTCGCGTGGGGCGCCAATGCCTCGGGCCAGTGCAATGTGCCCGCGGGACTGACCGGCGTGCAGAGCATCGCCGCAGGCGAGGGGACCGTGGCCGCGGTGAAAGCAGACGGCACCGTCGTGACGTGGGGCGATGGCGCCCACGGCATGGGCGCCGTGCCTCCGGGCCTCACCGACGTGCGTGCGGTCGCCGCGGGCTGGCGCCACTTCCTCGCGCTGAAGACCGACGGCACCGTCGTCGCGTGGGGCGTGAATGCCGATGGCCAGGCCGCTGTGCCCGCTGGCTTGACGGACGTGCGCGCCATCGCCGCGGGTTACAAGCATAGCCTTGCATTGAAAACGGATGGCACCGTGGTGGCCTGGGGCATTGCAGGAAAAGTCGTCTGGGGCGATGCTCTGGGACAAACGCAAGTCCCCGCCGGTCTCACCGGCGCGAAAGCCATCGCCGCGGGCACGCGGCATAGCGTGGCGGTGAAGTGAAGCATGAAGTTGAGAGTCAGGAGTGAGCGCGGTGCGGTTGGTATGGAGAGGGGATGCGTAAGGTTCAGGACATGGTAACACTTGAGTTCGATGCGAGCTGTGGGCTTTCCCTTGCCTCGAAAAGATCCGCCTTTGGGAGGCCTAAGGCGTGATGGCTCGCTTGGGGCTCGTCACTTAGAGCGAGCCAAGGATTCTGTGCCTGGCGGTACGGCCGACGCAGACCACGCACGGCAAAACTTTTTCATCTTTCTGCGTCACACACGGTCGGGAGCGGGGAAGAAGCATGTGGATTGCCCCATCTTCACCCGATCGCTGCCGCTCATTCATCGCCTACCCAAATAGCATCATGAAACTCACTCACTTCCTCGTCACACTCCTGCTCCTGGCCTTCGCCCATCCGCTCGCGGCGGCGCCCGTCGAGCAGGCCGTCCTGACGGAGGGCGCTGCCGTCGTGGACGGCTACGGTTCGGCGCTGGCGCTCTCCGGCGATACGCTCGTGGTGGGCAAGTTCGGTGGGGGCGCTGGCGCGGCCTATGTGTATGTGCGCAGCGGCGGCACATGGACCCAGCAGGCGGTGCTCACCGCGAGCAACGCCTTCTCGGGTGACCGCTTTGGCGAGTCGGTGGCGATCTCGGGGGATCTAATCATCGTCGGTGCCCCCCGCGAGGGCAGCAACGCGGGCGCGGCCTACATCTTCAAGCGGAGCGGGACGACGTGGACGCAAGTGGCTTACCTGAAGGCCAGTAATATCCAGGCGAACGCCCGCTTCGGATGCTCGGTCGCCATCTCGGGCAC
>JAYUWZ010000802.1:0-3113 GCA_043753265.1 Verrucomicrobiaceae bacterium | reverse complement strand
CGGTGGGACTAATACCGCCCATCCCAAACGCGCCAATGATGACCCGCACCCCAAACGATTGAGGTGTCGCTGAACCATGCTTACCGACGGGTGCGAGTTGGCCAACAGACCGCAGCGCCGTCGGGCTGGATGCTTAGGTGATGGGTGGTGTGATGTGCATTTCGCGACCCTTGGGCCGCGCTCACCAGAACCTTACCCAACCATCTAGCGCCGCTTCTTGGACTTCTTCGGCTTCTTGCCGTCTTCCGTGGCCACAGTTGCCGCTGGTTTTTCCGGTGTAGGGGACACGGCAGGTTCGGGTGACGCCTGCGGCGCGGCTGTTGTGGTTGGAGCCGAAGGCCCATCCGCCGCAGGGGTCGCTTGAACCGGACGCACCTTGCCCGATGCACGCCACCAGAGCTTACCGTCGGGTGTCTTGACCTCGAATTCGACGGTGTGCCGCACCACGCAGGCTTCGACTTCGACGCCTTGAACCTTCGTGAGAACCTTGTCGCCGGGATTGTAAAGTGGAGTCATGACGGCAGGATTTGTTGGTCGTCCTAGATCGCCCTCTCATCGAAGGCCAGGAAACGTATGCTCACCGGACTTGCAGTTCTTGGTCCGGTAGCAGGTTCCGTAGTCCGTTCGCGGCCTATGAATGAAATTAATAACCATCATGACCCACGCGTTGGGCAAAATGAACAAGTGGATTCTGCCGCCTCTGCTTACATTTGCGCAACGCCTCCGACCAACGACAACGCTGGCAATGAATTGGCGGTTTTCGGTGGCAATCTGGTGATGCGTCGCTCTCGCGGAGCCAACGGCAAGAACGACGGAATCTGGACCCGCAACCACGCCATCTGCACTATGGGGGTCATCTGCGATGTCGCGCTCGGTGGCTACTCATCGGCTCGCACAACGACGGAGGCTCTTAAGCTCATTCGCCCTGCTGCGATTGCCGATGTGATTCTTGAAACGAGTCCTTGGCTACTTAATGCCAGTTACCTGAATTTTCACGGTCTGGCGGGCTTGGAGCTTCAAGGCCTTCGCAAATACTTTAAAAGCTGGGTCGCTAATCGCGTTTACCATTTTTATCGTTACCCGGATCGCAGTGAGCACCCTGTGGTACGTGAAAAATGCAATCTCCGTGAGGTGTATCCGGAGTTCTACGACGTGTTCAGCAAGGAGATTGCCAGTGAGTCCATTATCAGCGAACCGCGAGCCGAGGCGTTTTGGCGTTCAGTTGGCAATCGTGTCCCATTCAGAGTGGTTGTTGCATAATCGGCTTTTCGCCGCGCCTCAGAAGCCGTCGCAGGTCAAACTGCGACGGCTTTTTCTATTTCTGCATCCTGTATTCGTTCTTTGCGAAACCGGTGCGCTCCGCTTTTACTGCCCCGTGAAATCCCCGAAGCGTCAAACGAAAAAACCAGCTGCCCAACTCGTCGAAAAATTGAAAGGAATCGGCCAGCGCCGTGAAATGACTGATCCTCAGATAAGGAAACGGCGCCAATTACGGCGAGATTTCTTAAACCGGTCGTACGCCATTCGCGAGTGTGCTGCTGCCGACTTCCCCTCGGCATGGCTACTTGCGCACGAAACCCTGGCCAACATCAAGTTTTTCGCGTGCAGTGGAAACAGACTGGTTGAGCATGTAGCACAAATCTCGGGGCTTTCAGCGGCACTCCGGAATTCCGCCCAGACGCTGCTTGCTGGCGCTGGCTCCATGCTTCAACAAGGGGACGGCGTATTGCCAGGCTTCCGACCGAACCGCAAATGGAAGAATGATGGTTTTGCGATGGTGGCCGGCCTCGCGATTTTCAATCTAAAAGCAGAGGGCTTGGATACGTCAAATGTCTCCTTAGATACATGGGTGAGTGACGTTAGAGCGAATCTGCGGGCGGTTGTCCTTGGAATGCTCGATGCGCATGATTGGCGAGAACTTGAGAAGGAAATAAATGCGTCAGGTGACAACAAGTATCCCAGCCGTTTACGCGAGCGGGTGATTGAGAGGATTCTAGACCGGGCAAGGGCACTCCTGGGCTTGAAGGCGATGAAGTAGCCTCACCGGACTTGGAGTACTGGCTCCGGTAAATGCGACGGGTCGAGTGTGGTCGCATGAAAACCAGTGATAAATCGATGCTCCCTGTGGCCAATCGGCAGGATGTAGTGCTCCCGTCTCGGAGCGTCAATGAAGCGGATTCGTGGAGGTTGGCATTTACGGCGCGTGAAGTCTGCAATGCTTTGGGTATCTCTCGCAAGACGCTCTCTCGTCTTGAATCGCGTGGCCTGATTGCGAGCCTGAAGGTCCTCCGCACCAAGCTCTACACCCGTGCTGCACTCCTCAACTTCCTGGAGGAGGCCAAGTAAGCCATGAGCAACTGCGATGCTGACCACCCCGAGTGGCTCGTTCGTGCGCTAGAGGATTTCGGCTGCGAAGTAATCGACGCCCGCAAGGGTTACGTCTCGTGCCCTGGCGCTGAGACGCACACGGCCCCCACCCGCCCCCAAGACTGCATGCTTTATCGGAACTCCGACGGCACTGTACACATCTACTGCCTGCACCAGAACTGCCGGGACACCGTGGCCATGGCTAACAGCCGACTCGGGAAGCTGCGTCCCAAGGGGCGAACTAGCACCGACCGCGCAGCAGCAAAAATGGCCAAGGCAGCGGCGCTCAATGAAACCCGCCTGCGCGCTCGCTACAAAGCGGCAGCCCCCGCCATCCTCGCGGACTACCGCTGGACCTATGCGGAAATCTGCGCGGCGGCTTCCCCCGCGTTGAATGCCACACCGGCAAATGAGCACTGGCGCTTTTTGTTGGGCCTCTTTTCCCCGGACGACATCCTGTGGTGCGCTCCTGACGTGAAGAATTCGGGACAGGCCCGCTTCGCCTCGTGCTTCCGGCCCGTGGTGCAGTGGCTCGCCCAGCAGGATTGCCCCGGCAACTTCACCTGCCCGAGCACCTTTGCGCCCCATACACACAGCCGCTCGGTCCAGCATGTCGCCAGCCGTCCGTTCTTGGTCGTTGAGTCCGACACCCTGAACCGTAACGAGGTCGGCGCCATTTTCCGCTGGCTGAGTGAGAAGGTCGGCTTGGAACTTCGCGCCGTCGTGGACACCGCAGGTAAGAGTCT
>JAYUWZ010000801.1:0-6671 GCA_043753265.1 Verrucomicrobiaceae bacterium | reverse complement strand
CATGACGTGGCGCAGTTTGTCCTGAACGAATGCAGTCAGCCCGCCGGGATAGCTTTCCTTGATGAGCCGAATCTGCGGGCGCGGCACGCCGAGCAGGGTCATCACCACGTTTTGCCGCACGAGCCAGCTGGAGAGCTTTCCCCAGATTTTCGGCTCCAGCAGGCGGTAGGCCTCGCGTTGCTCTTCCATGGTTTGCGCATCGAGCATGCACAGCGCGAGGTTGCGGGCATTGGCCTTTACGGAAAAGAGCGCCTTGCCCAGCAGCCACGCCGCAGTGCCCGCGGCGCCACGGTAGTAGAACGATTTCTTGATCCCTCCCGGCGCAAAGAAGGCGATGTTCTTGTCCCAGTATGATCGTGCCGCAGGCGAAAGATGCCTCCGCCCGCGCCGATACACCGTCTCGTGCTCCTCGTGCGAACCGATGCCGAAGAACTGGAAGAGATCTCCGAAATCACCAGCGCGAATCAGCGCGCATTTCAGCTCCAGCAGCGCGTTCTGCCGATAGTTCACGTCCACCGCGTGAATCTCCGCAGGGCCGTCGAGCAGATAGTCGAGCGCATTGCACCCGGCGCTGGTGATCATCACGATCTTGCTGTCGCCGTTGATCTCCATCAACTCGCGGTCGATGCGTGGGTCCTCCCAGCATGCGTTGTAGATCAAGGAACTCCCGTGGACGTGGCGAAACACCAGATCGTGGGTTGCTTTGAGAAACTTCTGAACGCCACCACTATTGTCAGTGCGCCGGGCGGTTTGGACCATCATTTGGATGGGGAGTAACACGCCCGCATTCCACCCGCACAAGCAAACTCGTTGCTGTTGCGGGAACGTAACACCAGCGGAACCAATGGCGCAAAAGCGTCACTGCCCCCGAGCAGAAGCAACAGGCCCGCCCGGGCTCCCTCCCGCGCGAGGTTGCAAACCTCGCCTACTTCGCAGGCGGCGGCGTGATCACGCGCCAGATGGGGCCGAGCATTTTCCAGGCGGTGCCATCGTGGAAGAAGAGATGGTATTTCATTCCAGCGTCCTTGCCGGGCTCCAGGATTTCCACCTCGAAATAAGTCGTGCCAGGGCGCAGGATGCCGTCTGTGGCGAGGGTCTTTGTGGCGCCGGGGAATTCCTTGTAAGCGACGCTGTCCTTTTCGTATTTGGCGAGTTCCTCGGTGGTGGACCCGTGCACTTGAATTTCCGTGTAGCCGGGCTTCGCCGCGAGGACTTTGGCGCGGGCGGCGGGTTCCTTGGGAAGCGTGGCGTAGATGCCTTCGATTTTGCCAATCACTTCCGCAGACACCTTGTCGCCCAGTCCCTTCTTAAGTGAGGCGGTATCGGGAATCAGTGCCCCGGTAAGCTTCGCAGCCTCCTCGGTCTTTCCTGCTGCGATGACGCCCTGAAGGTCGGTGATGACCTTTTTCAAATCCGCCGCAGTGGCCTGCGCGAAAACGGTGGAATGCATGGCGAAGGTGGCGGCAAGGGCGAGCAGGGTTCTCATGGATGCGGTTTTGCCCGGAGATAAACAGATCGTGACAGCGCCGCAAGCGCGCACTCGCGGATGAATGACGAACACCCATTTTGAATCACCCCTATTTTCAGGAGCACGCTTTTTTCGCCCTTGCTCCGCCAGCCCCGTCTGGAGAAGCATGGATGTTTCCATTTCTATGATCACTCTAGGCATTGACAGTGGCACGCAGAGCACGAAGTGCATCGCGCTCGACCTGACCACCGGCAAAATCGTGGCGAGCGCCTCGCAGGCATATGGCATGATCGAGGGGCTCCCACCGGGGCATCTCGAGCAGGAGCCCCAGCTTTGGGTCGAGGCCGTGGACAAGACCGTCCGCGCCTGCATCCAGCAGCTCGGCAAGAAGAAGGACCTCATTCAGGCCATCGGCGTGAGCGGCCAGCAGCACGGCTTTGTGCCGCTCGACAAAAAGAACAACGTGATCCGCCCGGCCAAGCTTTGGTGCGACACCTCCACGACCGACCAGTGCGAGCAATTCGAGTCGGAATTTGGCGGCACGAATGGGCTCATCAAGCTCGCGGGCAACTCGCTTCCTCCCGGGTTCACCGCCTCGAAGATTCTCTGGATGAAACAAAACGAGCCCCGGAATTTCAAGGCGCTCGAGACGATTCTGCTCCCCCACGATTACATCAATTATTACCTCACCGGCGAACTCGCCATGGAATTTGGCGACGCCAGCGGCACCGGCCTGCTTGATGTGCGCTCGAAGCAATGGTGCAAGCCGCTGCTGGAGTTCATCGACGAGCGTGTGGAGGAATGCCTGCCCCCGCTCGCCAGCAGCCGACGCGCAATCGGCCTGCTCAACGACGACCTCCGCGAGGAATGGGGCCTGAGCAAGAGCCCAGTGGTCTCCGCAGGCGGCGGCGATAACATGATGGGCGCCATCGGCACCGGCAACGTCCAGGCCGGCGTGGTCACCGCGAGCCTCGGCACCAGCGGCACACTCTACGCATTTGCCAGCGAACCCGTAGTGGACCCCGAGGGCGAGGTCGCAGCCTTCTGCGATAGCACCGATCGCTGGCTCCCGCTCGTGTGCACCATGAATGTGACCGTGGCCACCGAGCATATCCGCAAGATGTTCAACTGGTCCCACGAGGAGCTCGAAAAGCACGTCCTCGAGGCCCCGCCGGGCGCGGGCAATTTGCTCTTCCTGCCTTACCTCAATGGCGAGCGCACGCCCAGCCTGCCCAAGGGCACCGGCATGTTCCACGGCCTCACCATGGAGACGATGTCGCCCAACTACATGGCGCGCGCCGTGATGGAGGGCGCCACGCTCGGCCTCGCCTACGGGCTGAACCGTTTCCGCCAGCTGGGCATCGAGCCCACGGAAATCCGCCTCACCGGCGGCGGCAGCAAGAGTTCTGTGTGGCGGCAGATTTGCGCGGATGTCTTTGGTGTCTCCACCGTGTGTCTCGCCAGTGCCGAGGGCGCCGCGCTGGGGGCCGCGCTGCAGGCCGCCTATGCCTGCGCAGCCGCCGAGGGGAATCCCACCCGCTTCCGCGATTTGGCGGATAAATATGTGACGCTGGATGAATCCACGCGCTGCAAGGCAAACGAGGATAATGCGGAAATTTACACCAAACTGCTCGGACGCCAGAGCGACATGACCCGCCGCCTCAACGACGCGGGGTATCTCTAGGCCGTTGGGATGCAATGACTTCAAACTGGCCAAAAAAGAGCGTGTTTCAGACAAATCCAGGCTTGCGGAAAGCCGGGAGGGAGCGGTTGACTTCCCTGAAATGCGGTCGTAACGTGCGCTTGTGAAAAATTTCACAAAGTACGATTCACTGGCCACGAACGTAACGAATCGCGTGGACAAATCTGCCGCCCTTAAGTCGACTTTCGAGCTCATCAACTCGCAACTCTACGCCGTTGAGGAGCGGATCCGGGCTCAGGCACGCGCTTTCGATCCCGCCGTGGAGGGCTACGTGGCCTACGCCATCGAGAGCAATGGCAAGCGCCTGCGCCCCGCGCTCGCACTCCTCGCCGGCGGCGCCACGGGAAAAATTTCGACCGAGCATCACGACCTCGCCGTGGTGGTGGAACTCATCCACGCCGCGACGCTCGTGCACGACGACATCCTCGACAGCGCCGAAATGCGCCGCGGCCAGCCCACGGCCAACGCGAAATGGGGCAACTCCCTCAGCGTGCTGCTTGGCGATTGTCTTTTCGCCCATGCGCTGAAGCTCGCCAGCGGGCTCAGCAACCCCGAGATGGTCCGCCGCATCGCCGATGCCTCGAGCGAGGTGTGCAGCGGCGAAATCGTGCAGACCCAGCGCCGCTTCGACCTCACGCTTTCGGTGCCGGACTACTACCGGATCATCGAGATGAAGACCGGCGCGCTTTTTGCCGTCTCCAGCGAGCAGGGCGCATTTTTGAATGAAGCCTCGCCCGACGTCATCACCGCGATGCGCACGTATGGCATGCGCCTCGGCACGGCCTACCAGATTTACGACGATGTGGTGGACCTCGCAGGCGAGGAAAGCACCGCTGGCAAGACGCTCGGCACCGACCTCCGCAAGGGCAAGCTCACGCTGCCGATCATCTATCTCCTGCAAGGCAGCGAACCCGCCGAGCGCGAACGCATCTGCACGGTGATTCTGGAAGGCGGCGACGACGAAATCGAATCCCTCGTCCAGCGAGCCAAGGATACCGGCGCCGTAAGAAGCGCAGTGACCACGGGCCGCCGCATGCTGCGCGAAGCCGCCACCCAGCTCGAAGTGCTGCCCCCCACCCGCTACCGCGACGCCCTCGCCAACCTCGTGACTTCGCTCGACGCGATGTTCGGGCAGTACGCGTAGCAGGCGGTCGAGTGAGTTTGTGGCCCGGCCCGCCCTCTTCACTGTCATCCGACAAGGTAAGCTAACGCGCCTGCCGGGCCTCCCCAGAAAACACAGAAGGGCACGAACCGGGACGCGCGCGGCGTTCGATTCGTGCCCTTGGTGTCAGGGTAATTGGCTCCCTGGTAATTTTTAGTCCTGCGGGACTTCCATCAACTGGACGATGCCGTGGGAGAGGCCATCGCCACTGAGGCCGAAGCCTTCGATGATGCCCTGCTCCTGCAGCCAGATTGCCTGGAAGTTGCGGGCCGCGCTGCCGCGGTAGCGGGCGCCTGTGAGCACGCCGGTGCCGGGTGTGAAGCGGCAGCGGAGGCCGAGCACGCGCTGCTCCTCCGCCATGGTGGACATGTCGTAGAATGCAGGGTGCGCCAGCACGGTGCCGAATGCCACGAAGGGCGTCGTGTTCTGGAAGCTGAATTCCAGCCCGATGCGTCCCTCCGGGACTGCCACTTCATAGCGGCCGCCGACTGCGCCACCTTGCGCCTCGAATCCTTCTGGATAAATCGCCAGTGCACCCTGCGGAACGCTCCAGCGGAATTCTCCGCTGATCGATCCCGAGGGATTGCTGCGATCGAGTGTGAAGACTGCGCCGAAGCTGCCGCGATTGGCCGCCCGGTAAAGGCCGGTGTAGAGATTGAACTCTGCGGCCGGGGCATGTTCCACGTTCTCGAGACTGAAACCCTCGATCCCCGGACCAGGTCCAACCGGCTTGCATGCAGGCCGTACGAGGTAGCTGGAGCCGGTGATTGCAGTGCCTTCCGCGGTGCGGCCGGCGGTGCGGACGCGACCATCGATGCCGACGGTGAACGTGGCGAATCCGCTGCCCATCGGGCCGTTATTCACCGGGCCAATGCTGAACACTTCCATTTCCTGCCCGCCGCGGAGTACCGCGGTGTAGGTGCCCGCGACTGTGGCGGGGGCCGGGCTGGCGAAGGTGTAAACGGTGGGCCGGAGCTCCAGCGAGGTCGTGGGTGTTTGCACGAGGAGCACGGGATCCGCCGCGCCATTCACGGAGGCACTCACCGTGGCAAGGATGGTGACGCCTTTGGGGCCGCGGAATACCACGGCCTTGCTGCGCTCCTGGAACGGGAAGACCGAGCGGTAGGCCTGGCCTGCGATGTTCAGCCTGGCGGTGATATTTCCCATTGCAGAAACGTTGAAGTCGCCATGCGCGTCTAAGTTGCCGCCGTTGAAACGGCGCTTCGGGATGCCGGGCATGGGATCCACCACGGAGACGGTGCGGATCACCGGTGTGGCTGCATTACCGCGGCTGTCGCTGGCCGTGTAGGTCAGCGTGTAGTTGCCGAGGGTGCTGGTATCGACAGTGCCGGAGACACTCACGCCTACGGATTGATCCACCGCATCGAACGCCGATGCGCCGGGATCGCTGAAGTCTGTTCCGAGTGCGACGGTGAGCACTTCCGAGCAGTGATTGCTATTCAGCTCGATGACCGGGCCGGTGGTGTCCTGCACCTCCACGACAAAGCTGCCCGTTGTGGTGAGTCCGCCGCCATCCGTGGCGGAGGCGTTCACCGTGGTGCTGCCGATGCTGAAGACGCTCCCGGTGACCGGTGTGGTGGTCACTTTGGGTGCCACCTCGTCTTCAAGATCCGAGGCAGTGGCCACAAAGTTCACAAATGCGCCGCCGGGAAAGCTGGCCTCCACCACGAGCGGCGTGGTGGGAAGCTGGAGCGTGGGCGCGGTGTTTGGCGCGGCCTCAAAGTTCATGGTGACCGTTCCGCCGAAGGAGACGAAGTCGTGGCCGCCCACCGAGTAGAGCGACAGACCCTCGGAGTTGTACAGGTAAAACTCGTTGGGCTGCGTGCCAGTATCCCAGCCCACGTCGATGGACTGCTGGTTCACCAGCAACTCCTGGCGGTCGAAGGAAAAAGTGAGGTAATCGTACACCTGATTGCCACCCGAGACCTGTGTCCATGTGCTGAGCAATTGCTGGCCGGGCCCGTAGAAGGACACCGACATGTCCCAGAGCTGGCTGGCGTCGATGATTGGCGTGGTGATGGAAGAATCCACGCTGAGCGTGCCGGTCATGGAATAGCCATTGGAGCCGGCCCAGTTCAGTGTGTAGTTCGACAATTCCAGCACGGCGTGCGCGGGCTGGATCATGCTGCCAAGGGCAAATGCACCGAGCGTGCCGAGGGCGGCTGTGCGGATGGCACGAATGAAACGATGGTGCATTGGGGATGCGGTTTTGAGCGGGTTGTTAATATGGGACATGGGTGTTTTTTTTGGTTTTCCCCAACGCAGAATCGCGCCGAGTTCAACCACCCCGCCGGCGCATCTAGCGCCAGCCGAATGGC
>JAYUWZ010000800.1:0-6676 GCA_043753265.1 Verrucomicrobiaceae bacterium | reverse complement strand
CCAGCTTGTCCGCTCAATGTTAACTTGCGAACGATAGGAGAAATTATGGGCAGCCATCCAGTAATCCCGCCTCGCATTGGTCCGCTCCTCCCATCGATCCTTTGGAGTTCCTCACCCAAAGCCCAGCTCCGACCTGCGCTTTCTATTGGATGTTGAGCGTTGAACGTTGGGCGTTGGGCGTTTTGTAGCGAAACTTCGCGTTTCACTCAATCTGTCCTCCCCCATAAGGCAAATTCCTCATCCGATCCGCCCCACGAACACCCCCTTTTCGGCACCGAACCTGCTAAATATCTCGTATGTCCCTGCGGCGCCACTACCGGGGCTTCTCCATGATCGAGTTGCTCGTTGTCCTCGTGATCTGCTCCGTGCTGTACGTGGCGGCCCTTGGCCCCGTGCGCGCCTACCTGGAGGCAAAGAAGGTCACGCAGTGCACCGAAAACCTGCGAAAACTGCACCTCCTCATGACGCTCTACGCCAACGAGCACGACGGTGCCTTTCCCAAGGCGGACGGTGCCCGCACCGCCAATGAGGCCTTCGCCCGCATGGTGCCCAAATACTCCAGCGACCCGAGTGTTTTCACCTGCCCTGTTTCCGAGAAAAAACACAGCTACACCCTCGTGACCGGCCTCACCCGCGACGATATCGCGCCGCTGGTGGTCGACGCCGCCACCTATCACGGCAAGGCCCCCGGCAACGTGCTCTATACGGATGGCACCATCCGCCATTTCGAACCCGGCGCACAACGCTACCCCTCGCAGCCTTCGCTCCCGCAAAACGCCCTCGTCCTCGAACCCAGCCCATGAGTCTCAGCCTCACCTCCACCCACTCCTCATCGAGCGAACGCGCCGGAAAGCGCGGCCATCTCGGCATCGGAATCGTCATCGTCATCTTGCTGCTGCTCGGCGGTGGTGGATGGTATTACTTTTTCGGCCAAAAGCCGAAGATCGCCTTTACCGTCCCGCTCAAAACGGAGCCCGGCGAATATTCGGAGGGCCGGACATGGTCGATTGGCGATGGCTCGCAAATCATCATGCTCGCTTCCGGGGAGCTGAAACTCTGCAGCCTCACAGACGGCAAGGTGCTATGGTCCGCAAAGATTCCCGCGCTCGTGGAGGTGGACCCGCAATGGCAGTCCGGGCTCAATAGCCGCTTTGTGAAACTGCAGGAGTGGGCCACAAGCCTCGGGGAAAAGCGCACGGCTCTCACCACCCAGCAGGCCATCAAGGCCTTCAACGAAGAGGCCGCGAAATACCAGGCCGAGCTCGCCTCAACCCGCAAGGACGCCGCAAAACCCCCGCCACCCAAACCGAAGTCTCTCGACGAGGACGAAGAGGAATGGCCCGACGACGAGAAAGTTCCCGCCCTGGGAAATGCCACAGGCATCAAGGATCGCATCTCCACCGCGCGAGCCATCGCCGGCAATGCCGCCGCCCAGACCGAGGCCGCGCAAAAAGTAGGCGGCACCTTCATTCCCAAGCCTCCTGCCGCTCCTGCGCTGAAGCCCACGAATGTGCCGGACTTTTCGGGACGCACCGCCGTTACGCCAAAGTTCAACGCCGTCGTCTCGCCGGAAGCCAAGATCCTGCAAGGCCGTATCGATAAACGCAAAACCGCGCTCACCGCGATGGATGCCACCATCCTGAGAAAGGCGAGACTCGCCAAGACCCCGCTCGCCTTGGGGGAAGTGCAGGAGCTCCAGGCCAAGCGCGCCACACTGGCTGCCGAGCAGCAGGCGGATGAAGCCGAGGTCGCCAGGCTGCGCGGGGTTGCGGCACCCGCCCCAAAGTCCACCGCACCTGCCGCTCCCATCGCCGCAGTGCCAGCCCTCGTTCCTCCCGGCAAAGCCCCCGCACCCGTGGCGGCCATCCCTGCGGCACCGGCCCCAGGAGCCATCGACGCCTCCGAGGACGACGACGATTTCGGCTACATGCGTCAGGGCCCGCCCCAGCTCGCCGTGCTCGGGGATCGCGTCTGGCTCGTCGAAGGCCCCCGTGCCCTTTCCTTTTCGCTCGCAGACGGCAAGCTCACCGCCGAGGCCCGCCTCGCGGGCCCCATGGCCCGCGTCTTCGCCCACGAGAGCTTCATCTACGTGGTGGCCGATGCCGGCATGAGAGCCCGGCAAATCACCCGCATCGATACCGCCGGTGCCACCCAGTCCATGTATCTCGCCGCTCCTCCGCGCGAGATGGCCTTCACTTTCAGCCAGGAAACGGGATACCGCGTCAACGTCCAGGCGCACCGGGTCGAATTCACCGGAGCCGGGGGCAGCCTGGCCCGCGCGGATATCCGGCTGGTCGCGCGCAAAACGAAAATGCGCGACCTCATCAAGCCCGGTACCGAAAAGCAGCTCACCGAGACGATCGAAAAATCTGCCGCCCATTCCGCGGAAGAGATGATGGCCATGGTAAAGCTTCTGGAGACCGACAGCTTGGTCGCCAGTGGCCAGTCAAAGGAGGAGGTGGATGAGAGCACTTACGAAGTCACTATCACGCGGCCATTCGACACCTCATTGCCCGCCTGGAAAGGCACCCTGCAAGGCCGCGTGCAGATCCTCTCCACGCCCACGCTGGATCTCGTCACCGCCGGCACCAAGCTCTTCGCCATCGACCGGACGAACAAAAAACTCTGGGAGACCACGCTCGGCGCAGCGATGCCCCAGCGCAACGACGACAGCGCATGGGAGATGGAGCCTGCACCCATGCTCGAGGAGGGCGGCCGCATCGTGTTTGCCGATGGCGCCTTTCTCACCTCCATCCAGGCCACCACCGGCCAGGTGCTCTGGCGCCTGCCCAATGTGGGCATCCGCAAAGTCCTCAGCGATGCCGATTCAAACTTGTATATACAGACCGACAATCTCAGCGCGGACACCCTCAAGTATGTGACCACCGCCGACATCACGCCGCCCACTGCCTCGACCATCAAGGTGGATTCCGAGAGCGGCAAGATTTTGTGGACCGCCGAGAAATTTGAGGACGTATGGGTTTCCGGCAAGGACGTGTACGCCCTCCGCCACTTTGCGAATGGCGTGGATGCCGAAACCCAGGTGTTCGATCCCAAAAACGTCCCCGAGGGCCGCATCAAGATTTACAAACTCAGCCGCAGCTCCGGCAAACCCACCTGGGACTGGTTCCAGACCCGCCTCCCCCGCAACGTCATCGCCCACGGCAAATACGTAGCCATCCTCTTCGGCAACGAACTCCAAGTAATCCACTCCATCGCCCTGTAGTTCCAAAGCAACAAGAAGCCTCCAAATTCCCAGCGGCGCGAAGCGCCTTTTTAAAAACAATCATCCCGACCGAGGAACGAGTGGAGGGACCTCACTTCACTGGCTGCGCCATCTCAGCCCTCAAATAACTGTGATGCTAAATATCAAAGAACCACCCCCGCGTAACCACACAACGCAGGGACCGCGACTGCCTTGCAGCAGCCGACCCACAAAAAATCTTAATTCCTAAATCCTAAATCTTAAATTCCTTGGCCCTCTCCAAAATCGCCGTGGTGCTCCGCCCCGGCACAAGGGGCAAAATCCGAATATCCGTCCCAGCCCCCTCCAAAGCCCCGCGTTCCCCCGAGTCCAGCGAATCCACCGTATAGTCCCCGCCCTTGGCATACACATGCGGCCGGATGACCTCCACAAGCTCGGTCACGCGCTCGGTTTGAAAGATCGTCACAAAATCCACGCAAGCCAGCGCCGACAGCACTTCCGCCCGATCCTCCTCCCCGTTCACAGGCCGCGTCGGCCCCTTCAGCGCGCGCACACTCGCATCCCCATTCAGCGCCACCAGCAGCACATCGCCCAGCGCACGCGCCTGCTGCAAATAGCGCACATGCCCCGCATGCAGGATATCAAAGCACCCATTCGTAAACACCATGCGCCGCCCCTGCGCAGACATCTCCGCGCGAATCGCAGCAAGGGCCTCAGGCGTCTTCAGTTTCTCCATCATCCCCCCACCCTGCCCCCAGCCACCGATCCGGGCAAGCGGCTTTGGAGGGCTTCGCTGCGACATTCCCTATCTTGGATTGCATTGTAGATTTAGACAATGGAGTGTGTTGCGACCTCTCGTGAGACGATCTACGGTTATCAAAATTTTGTGTATTGTCTGTGCCTCTGTGGGGATGGGCTTTTGGGCTTACAGGAATTTTGAGACACCAAACCACCAGCACATCGTATTTTATGGGCGAGTGGTGGATCAGAACGGAACTCCGGTTCCGCACACCACTGTTGGTGCCATGGTCCTTTACAACTATTTTGGGGGCTCAGGACAGTCACGGACAATCATTCAAACCAGCGAGAATGGCACCTTTACCATCAGTGGTTTCCGAGGGCGCACGCTGAACATACACTTAAAAAAGGACGGGTACGATTACGAGGGGGATAAAGGACCTTTTCACTACACCGAGTTACTTCCAAAACCGGAGCGACATTCCCCCGACCCAGGCAACCCAGTCACTTTTCAGATGTGGAAACGCAAAGGTGCGGAGCCGCAGGTCCGCTACACCGGCTACCACCTGCGACTGCCGTATGATGGGACGGAAGCGCGATTGGATTTTCTAAAAGGATTAGTCAAGGAGGGTGGGGACATGATCATCCGCTTGAATGGTTATGGTGCCACGTTGGAGGATACCCGAAAAAACCATGGATGGGACTGGGACTTGGAGTTCAAGGCCATAGAAGGCGGATTCATCAAATCCAAGACGCATTTGATGAGTGAGGCTCCCGCTGAAGGCTATATTGCAGAGATGAATCTTGGACGGAAAATGAAGGATAAACTTTGGTGGGGCCAAGCCGAGGGCAACTTTTACGCGCATACCCGTGGAAAGCTTTACACCAAGTTTAACCTCTACTTTACGGGCAACCCGGGATTTGGCCAAGGAACCCTTACTCTCACCTGGCACACCAACCCAACTGGGTCGCGCAATCTGGAATACGAGCAGAAACAGGATATTACGAACCGCTATCGCCCGGAGAAGAGATGATTGTGAAGACTGAAGGAAAGGCCGATGGTGGTCTACGGATGAAGCCAATCCTCAACACTTCTACCCCAAAAAACTCCACCCGTGACAAAACCCCGAATCACGTGTATCCTCCCCACCGAATCATGAAAACGAGGTCTGTTGAGCAAGGAGCGTCCACCCAGAAAACCCACGTACAATCGCACACCCCCGTGCCATCACCAAATCGCCCCATACTGCGAGGAGCCTCATCTCACCTCTTTCCTCCCCCGTCTCCCTCTCCACAAAATTCGTCATTCGAAATTCGTCATTCGTCATTTCCCGTACTTCCAGAACCCCTCCAATCCATCGCCCAGGAAATCGCCACGACCACCACAACGCCCATGGCGTACACCGCCACCGCCTGTCTCGCCACCCTCTCCGCCGCCATCGGCGCGGGAATGGTCCTCCGCGACGGACCCCGCCAAATCCGCCACAATCTCTACACCATCCTCCTTAACCCATCCGACCCCGCGTTCTCCACAGCGTACGGCCTGGCCATCGATCCATTCACCTGGGAACACTCCCTCCAGCAGACAAATTGGCAAAGCACCATCATCCCCCGCCTTCGCCGCGACCGCATCAGCCTCCAACTCGCAAAAGCCGCCGCCCGCCGCAACCGCGACTTCAACGACAGCACCCGCGAAAGCGAACTCCAAAACATCGAGTGCGAACTCGAATCCATCCGCGAAACCGAGCGCAAACAACCCGTCCTCTTCCTCAGCAGTATCAACCGCCAGCGTCTCGTCGACCGCCTGTCCCGCCAACCCAACGAAGCCGTGGCCATCCTCACCACGGATCCCCGCGATGCCATCTGCCTCACCAGCACCAAAACCACCGGCCCCATGGCCCTCGCACAAAGCATCCTCCAAGCCGGACACCCCGGCACCCCGCTCTCCATGGACATCTCCCCCACCCGCTACCTCTACCTCCACAGCCCCTGCATCTCCCTTTGCGCGTCCCTGCCCGCCGAAACCGCCACCCACCTCATCACCCCCGAAACACTGGCCACCTCCCCCCTTCTCCCCAAATGCCTAATCCTAGCCCCACAGACTACCGCCGAAACAAACCCATCCGAGCCCTCCGCAAACCAAACCACCGCCCCCACCCACCCACAAGATAGGCCCTATACGTCCTATCCACCCCTCCCGACAGGCCAGCCCAGCCAGCCTCCCACCCCCGATCCCCTCCCATCGTCTCACTTCTCACCTCTCACATCTCACGTCGCCCCCTGGCGCCGCGTCATCAAAGACCTCCTCCACCTCCGCCGCACCAGCTCCCCCCGCCAGGTCCAGGCCACCCGTGAAGCGCGCCAGATCCTCCAATCCTTCGAAACCCGCTGCCGCAATCTCGCGGCAACCACTCTCTCCGACATCCCCGCCTACCCCATGCACTGGGCTGAAAACGCCAAACGCATCGCCCTCCTCCTCCACGCCGCCAGCATCACCACCATCCCCGCCCCCTGCACCTGCACCCAATCCTGCAACTGCCCAAACCCTCACAACCCAGAATCTCCCGCAGACCCCTCCGAAAACCACGAAACCCCGACAATCGACCCCACAACACCACTCCCAGCTCCCGAATCCACCCATTCGTCATCCGAAATTCGTCATTCGTCATTCCGCAGCCTGGCCCACTCCCTCCACCCCCTCCCCGACATCCCCGCCGCCACAGCCACCACCGC
>JAYUWZ010000799.1:0-3116 GCA_043753265.1 Verrucomicrobiaceae bacterium | reverse complement strand
GTCGGCTATATCCCAAGCTACACGCCTCGCAAACCCTGAACGATTTCTGAAACAATCGACGGGCCGCGATAGATGAAACCGGTGTAAAGCTGGAGGAGAGCGGCGCCGGCGTCGATTTTCTCACGCGCGTCATCGGCGGTGAAGATCCCGCCGACGCCGATGATCGGCACTTTGCTTCGGGCGGAGAGAAATCGAATCACCTCCGTGCTTCGCGCCCGCACTGGTGCCCCGCTAAGGCCCCCGGTCTGGCGCCGTGTCTCTGGCACGGTGGAGTGATCGATGGTCGTGTTTGTCGCGATGATCCCGGCGAGGCCGTGTGACTCGACCAGGGCGAGCACATCTTCGATGGCCTCCCACTGGAGGTCGGGCGCTATTTTCACCAACAAGGGGCGGTGGGTTGTGTTCTCGGATTGCACCGCGCGGAAAAGTACATCGAGGGCCGAGCGATCCTGAAGGGAGCGGAGGCCCGGAGTGTTTGGCGAGGAAACGTTGAGCACGAAGTAATCGCCGAGATCGCGCAGCAGCCGGAAGGAGGCGAGGTAGTCATCCGCCGCCTTCTCCAGCGCGGCCACTTTGCTTTTGCCCAAATTGATGCCGACGGGAAATTGCGGCCACCGCTTTGTTCCGCGCAAGGCGGCGAGCCGGGCTGCGACCACCGCAGCGCCGTCATTGTTGAAGCCCATGCGGTTGATGACCCCGCGAATCTCCGGCACACGAAAAAGGCGGGGCTTGGGATTGCCCGGCTGCGCGAGCGCGGTGACAGTGCCAATCTCGGCAAAGCCAAAGCCGAGTCCCTCCCATGCGGGAAGGACATGGGCGTTTTTGTCGAAGCCAGCGGCGAGTCCCACCGCGTTTGGAAAAGTGAGGCCGAAGACCGTGCGGCGATCGCGCTCATCGGTCTTCGCTCCCCGGTGCAAGCGCTGCATCGATGGACCGAGGCCGTGCAAAAAGGCCATCGCAAAATGGTGAATGCGCTCGGCATCGAATCGAAAGAGCAAGGGCCGCAGCAGGCGTTGGTAAAGTGTATCCAGCACGCTGGGAGGGAAGCGGCTGGGGTGTGGGGAGTGCAAGTTTGATGTGAGACGTGAGACGTGAGACGTGAGACGGAGCGCGGCTGTGATGAGGACCAGCCCCAGCCATGCAACAAGCGGTGGGACGTGGCCACATTCTGGTGGGTGGATCCGTATGGATGGAGCCAGCAGTGGGGAGAGGGGACCGATGGGTGATTCCTCATTCTGCAATCTGCAATCCACATTCCGCAATCCATCACTTTGCATTCCTCCCCGCACCGTACATCGTCCCCGCATGAACCGACGCGCATTTCTCACCACCGCTGGCAGCCTCGCTGCCGCGAGCGCACTTGCTCCCGCCCAGCAACCCTCCGCGCAGCCCCGCTTCAAAAAGCGCATCAAGTTTGGGATATCCACCTATTCCTACTGGCACTTCGACCAGAATAAATTCCCGATCGAGACGGTTATCGAGCGCGCCGCAGACCTTGGCGTCGAGGCTGTGGACGTTCTCCATCGCCAGATGGAACTCGACGAAGCTGGTCCCTTTGATGCCGCGGGCCGCGCCTACTGCCGCAAGCTCAAGCGCCATGCGTTTCGCAACGGCATCGACCTCATCTGCCTCAGCACCCACCAAAATTTTGTCTCCCCGGATCCCAAGGTGCGCAAGCAGCACATCGACCATACCATCAAGTGCATCGAAATCGCCGATGCCCTCGGTGCCTCCAGCATTCGCGTGAATGCGGGCCGCTGGCGCACCATCGAGGACTTTGATGAATTTATGAAAAAGCGCGGGCTCGAGCCGCCCATCGCCGGGCGCACCGAGGATGAAGCCTTCGAGTGGAGCATCGACGCCCTGGGGCGGTGCCTCAAGCGCGCGGAGGAACTCGGGGTCATCCTCGCCCTCGAAAATCACTGGGGCCTATCGCGCTCCCCCGAGGGCTTGCTCCGCATCCTCAGCGCCTTCCAGTCGCCCTTTATTGGTGCGCTCATGGATACCGGCAATTTCCTTGAGGACCCCTACGAAAAACTCAAGGCCATCGCCCCCAAGACCGTCTTCGTGCAGGCCAAGACTTACCACGGCGGAGGGCTCTGGTACACGCTCGATCTCGATTATAACCGCATCGCCGCGATCCTCGCTGAGGCTGGCTACACCGGCTACATCTCTCTTGAGATGGAAGGTAAGGAACAGGCCGATACTGCGGTGCCCAAGAGTATTGAGATGCTGCGCAAGGCATTCGCGTAAGCAGAAACTCGAAGGGGAGCGCGTGGCATGTGCCGAAGGAGTCGTTTTAACTTAGCAAGCCTCATCGCGAAAGACGCGGTTTTGGCAATCGACACTGGACACTGCCGGGATGCCGCCATACGTACGCCGCACACCTGAACCGAAAACCCATTTCCACGAAAACCATGGCCAAAGCCTCCTCTGAAAATACCGACGCGGACAGCAAAGAAAGCAAAGTGATTGCCGCGCGTAACAAGAATCTCGACCTCGTGCTGCAGACCATCGCGAAGGAGTACGGCGAGGGGGCAATCATGCGCCTCGGCGATTCCAAACAGATGAATGTGGAAGTGATTCCCACGGGAAACATTCTGATCGACCGTGCGCTCGGCGCGGGTGGTTTCCCCCGTGGCCGTGTGGTGGAGGTTTTTGGGCCGGAATCCTCGGGTAAAACGACGCTGACGCTGACGCTGGTGGCGCAGGCGCAGAAGCTGGGCGGGTTGGCGGCATTCATCGACGTGGAGCACGCGCTCGACCCGCAGTATGCAAAGAAGCTCGGGGTGAACCTGAACGACCTGCTCGTGTCGCAGCCGAGCAGCGGCGAGGAAGCGCTGCGCATCTGCGAGACCCTCGTGCGCAGCAATGCGCTCGACGTGATCGTGATTGATTCCGTGGCGGCGCTGGTGACGAAGCAGGAGCTCGAGGGCGAGATCGGCGACTCCACCGTGGGCGCGCAGGCGCGGCTGATGAGCGCCGCGCTCCGCAAGCTGACCGCACTGATTGCAAAGGCGCGAACGATTTGTGTCTTCACAAACCAGATCCGCGAGAAGATCGGCGTGATGTTTGGAAATCCGGAGACGACGCCGGGCGGCAAGGCGCTGAAATTT
>JAYUWZ010000798.1:0-6678 GCA_043753265.1 Verrucomicrobiaceae bacterium | reverse complement strand
GACAAGCTTCGTCCACGAATCGGTAAAATTAGGATCCAACTTCACGGCTTGCTCGAGCGCGGCAATCGCCTCGGCATTCTGTCCGGCCTGCATGGCGAAAGAGCCGCGCGTGTAGAAATCCGCCACGCGATTCGCCACATCGCTCGCATCCGGCATGGAGGGATCCGCAGTGATATCGGGCAAGGGAGGTGGAATCAGCGGCCCGGCGGCCATTCCATTTGCAAGAGCGAGAGACTGGCTGCCCGCAGGCGTGGGCATGGCACCGGGGATGACCGGCACGAGTGGAGGCGGGGCATTGCGGTCCGCGAGCACCTGCCGGGCGGACTGGCCGGGTTTCACGCGAGTGACCTGGGTGCCACAACCGGCGAGGCCAGCAAGGCATGCAGCCAACGCAGTGGCGGATAACTTTGAGAAAATGCGTTTGGTGTTCATTGGCTGCGCGTTATTTGTGATATTAGCATTACTCCTGCCAACACGCTATTTTTTCCTCCCGCTGGGCGGCATGCTTCGCTCTAGTACACCCATGCGCGGAAAAAACCTTGTTAAAATTGCCACCATTGCCGGCTTTATTCTGGCCGAAATTTATATGGTGTGGGTGGTGCTGGCTCCCTACAGCCCGGGCAAGGCGAGCCGCATGTTTGTGCCGGAATACTTAATCCCGAAGGAGCCCGGTGTGGCCCCGGGCACTCAACCCCCAATGAAGGTTACCATAACCCGGCTGGCGGTGTGTGCCGTTTTCTTCGGGCCGTTTGGCGCGATGGCGGGTTGCGGCGTGGGTCTGCTTTTGGAAGGCTTGCGCCAGAAACTTCAGTCAAGGCGCCCGGGTGGGGAAAAATTACCGCCTGCCAGATTGGGCGATGGCGACGGCAAGCCGCCTGTGCCATAACGCAGTGCTCCATTCTCAGTGTAAGTGAGAGGGTCATGTTTTTCGTGGGCGCACTTCGCCCTGCGGCGGCGAAACGGCTGTTGTATGAAGACAACTGATATCCTCAACAACGTGATCCAAACCATCAAGGACGGGCAGGCTGGTTTCTGGACAGCGGCGGATGACGTGAAATCCTTCGAACTGAAAGAAGTGTTTCGCGGCTACTCCGAGCAGCGCTCCACGTTTGCAGCCGAACTTCAAGCGCTCACCCGCACCTATGGGGAATTCCACCCCGCAGAATCCGGCACTGTGGCGGGAGCCCTTCATCGGGGATGGATCAATCTCAAATCCGCACTGTCCACTGCCGATGAGGGGGCCGTGCTGACAGAATGCGAACGGGGCGAGGACCAGGCCGTTCAGCAATATGAAAAGGCATTGCGCGATCCCGAACTGGATTCCAATGCAGAGGCCTTGCTGCGCACGCAGTATGTTGCGGTGAAAGCGGCGCACGACCGCATTCGCGAACTGCGAGACTCGCTGGTCGCCAGGTAATTGGAGGAAACGGTGCTGGCAGGCTCGAAGACGAACCTGCCAGCATTCGTTCTGTGTGATAGAAACGTTGGCAGAGCTGGTTGAGTCCCTCATCGTTTCCAGCTTGGCTGGGTGGCCAAGTTACGGCATTGGGGCGGGCTCTTCGATGAAACGAGCGAAGCCCAACGATGGCAAACTGCCCGACGCCGTGCGGAAAGCGCTGGCGGTTGCGGCGATGCTTTGTGTCGAAACGGACGAGGTGGAACTACCCATGCTTGCAGCGCTGGGGCTCGATACGGAAGTGCTGGACGTGTTGTTCGATCGCGGCCTGCTGGAAAGCGCGGGGCCGGTGATGGCGCGAATGGCGAAGAGCGTGGATCGCGCCGCCGTGTTGGAAGAGCTCGCGTGGTCGGAGCGCAGGCGAATGCACGAGCGGGTGGCGGGATTGCTAGCCGGGCGTACGGACAGGCAGGGCGAAGCTGCGCGGCATTTCGTTGCGGCATGCAAGTATCCCGAGGCGCGGAAGCTTTTTGTGCGCGTGGCTGAGGTAGCGTGCGCGGAGAAGCGCTATGCGGATGCACTCACAGCGCTGGACGAGGCCCTGCGCATCTGGCCCACGGATGAAGACGCGGGCGACCGGCTGCGGATTGTGCGGGAGACGGTACGATGCGCACGAAATTGCGGGGCGGGCGTTGCGGGAAATTCTGGAGATGGCCTCAGCAAAAAAGGACAGCGCCATGGCCATGGATGCACACCAGCAACTCGCCGACATGGCGATGCTGGAAGTGGACTACATCGGCGTGCGGAGGCACTTGGAATCCGCGGCAATTCGTGCGGGCGAGACGAGGCCACCCGGGGAGGCCGCGCGATGCTGGCTCGCGGTGGCGTCTTTTCTGGCGGACCAAATACGCACGCGCGATGCACAGGCCGCGCTGGCGAAGGCCATGGAGCTGGCGGGGGCAAATTGCGAGCCGGCACTGCGCTCGGAATTGCTCGGATACGAGGGTCTGCTGCTGGCCATGCAAGGCGATGCCGCGGCGGCCCATGCGCGTGTGGAGGAAGCGCTGTCGGTGGCGGTCGAGCACCAGCTCAGCGAACAAGCGGCAATGGCATACCGGCGGCGCGCGAATATTCGCGAGTATTGCAGTGATTACGCGGGCGAGCGCGAGGCACACCTTAGCGCCATCTCCCTTTGCCGGAAAAAGGGGGCGAAGGATTCCGAGCAGATGTGTCTCACCTGTCTTGCCTATGTGTTTTTCCGCACAGGCGAGTGGCGGCGCGCGCTCGATACCGCGAAGAAAGTGACCGCCGATCCGGAAGCGCACCCCGCGTTGAAGAGTGGCGCCCACGGTGTGCAGGCGCTGGTCGCGGCATTTCGCGGAGAGCAGCGGCAGACTGGCTCCAGGCTCGAGGAGGCTGCCCGCGGGCTGCGGCAATATGGCGTGCTGTCGCTCGATTTCCATCTCCTCTGGGCGCAGGGGTATCTGCGGGAGTTTATGGGGGAGGCGCAAGCGGCGGCCGTGATTTACGGGCGGCTCCTGGATCAATGGGAGGGAACGGATGATCTCCACGATGCGGTGCCCGGCACGGTGAGTGCCGCGGCGTTCTTTGCCGACCTCGGCGATGGACGGCGCGTGGCCCAGGCCACCGACATCATGCACTCCATCATGGCAGTGAACGACAATCCCGAGAACCGTGCCGCAAGGCTCGCGGTGCTCGGTGAGGCCGCGGCGTGCGCGGGAAATTGCGAGGCGGCGGTTACCCATTTGAGCGCGGCGCGCGACGGTTACGATGCACTATCCACGCCCATTGAACGCGCACTGGTGAGGCACCGGCTCGCACGGGTGCTGATTCGGAGTGGACGCGAGCGCGAGGCAGCGACTGAGCGGGAGGCGTGCGCTGGTATTGCGCGCGCGCTGGGCATGCGGCCCATGCTGGCGGCGCTCGAAAAGCTAGGCATGCCCGCCGGCGCGGAGGCACCTGTGGTAGTGCCCGGAGGGGCGCTTACGGGACGCCAGCGCGATGTGCTGCGGCTGCTCGCCTCGGGGCTCACCAACAAGGAGGCGGCGGATCGCTTGAATCTCAGCCCGCGCACAGTGGAGATGCATGTCGCGAGTCTGCTCGATCGGCTGAACTGCCGCACGCGCAGCGAGGCGATTCACAGGGCTGGGGAGATGGGTCTGCTACGGTAGTCTACCGTAATGGAATACCGTACAGGGCAGGCACCAGCACGGTAATTCACCGATCTAAACAAAGCGCGGGAGGGGGCGTAGTTTCGGGACGTTCCAAACGAACACCACAACAACGCAACCATACCAAAACACCATGTGCCTTATTTGCCAGCAAACCATCAATCCCGCGGACCTCGATGCCTGTGGCGCGGAATTTCTCAGCATGCTCAACCACTCGGCGACCGCCATCATGATCTCCGTGGGCTATCGCACCGGGCTGCTCGAAGCCATGCGTCCCCTGCCCCCATCCACCAGCGCGGAGATTGCGGAAGCCGCCGAACTCGACGAGCGCTACGTCCGTGAATGGCTCGGTGCCATGACTTCCGCAGGGGTCGTGGCATGCGACGACGACGGCCAGCGGTTCCACCTGCCACCCGTGCAGCGCGCCATGCTCACCAGCGAGCCCGGCTCGGATAATCTCGCACCGCTGACCCAATGGATTGGGATGCTGGGCACCATCGAGGATCGCATCGTGAACTGCTTCCGCGAAGGCGGCGGCGTCCCTTACGAAGCCTACCCACGATTCCACGAAGTCATGGCCGCGGAGAGCCGACTCACCGTGGTGGGCGCACTCTTCGATCACATCCTGCCTCTCGTCCCAGGCCTGCAGCTTTCGCTGCACAACGGGATTCGCGTGCTCGATGTGGGCTGCGGCCGGGGCTATGCCTTGATCCACCTCGCCGAGCAGTTCCCCGCGAGCCAGTTCTTCGGCTACGATCTGAACAAGGATGCCATTGCACACGCCCGTGGGCAGGCCGAGGCGCGGGGCCTCAGCAATATCACCTTTGTGGTGCGCGACCTGAGCCAGTTCCATCGCGATGCCGAGGCAAAGGCGTTTGATCTCGTGACCGCGTTTGACGCGATTCACGATCAGGCGCGGCCGGACCATGTGCTGGCGGGCATCCACCGCACTCTGAAGCCGGATGGGGTATTCCTCATGCAAGACATCGGCGCCTCCAGCAACGTGGCTGAGAACCGCCAGCACCCGATGGGGCCGCTGCTTTACACCATGTCCTGCATGCACTGCATGACGGTGTCCCTGGCGCAGGGCGGGCTCGGACTCGGGGCCATGTGGGGCGAGCAGGCGATCCGGCATCACCTTGGGCTGGCGGGGTTTGGGAAAGTGGTGCGCCACATCCTCCCACACGACGTGCAGAACCACTACTTCGTGGCCCGCGCCTAATACATCCACAGAATGAACCGTTTGCCGCACATGGTGACCATCCAACCGTTTGACCGCCCCCACCTGGAGCAGGTGCTTGCCTTGCAAGTTGCTACGGAACAGCAGCGCTTCGTCGCTCCCAATCTGCTCTCGATTGTGGAGTCGCGCATCTACCTCTATCTGCGGCCCACGGTCATCATGGCCCGGGGCTTGCCAGTGGGGTTCATCCTTTACGGGCGCGACCCGGAGACGCAGGTGTTTCACATCGTGCGCCTCATGGTGGATCAAAAGCACCAGCCCGCGGGTATGCCCGGGCGGCGTTGGTGCTTCTCCTCCAGAGCATTCGTGAGGAGGACGCAGACGCGGAGGTGATGGTGGGCATCGTCCCTGGAAATCATGCGGCGGAGAGCCTCTACGAGTCGCTCGATTTCTGGCCCACGGGCGACGTGGACGAGGATGGCGAGTTCCTCTTCCGCCTCGCCCCCGCGTGGGCCGAGGAGCAGGGCGGCTTGCTCACGGCGGCGCTTTGCTAATTCAAGAGCCAGCGAGGGGGAGCGAGAGATCCCCTTGCCCGGCGGAGACGAATCCGCAAGGCTTGCGGGACCAATGACTCTCGCACCCGTCCACCTCGGCATCTCCCACACTCCCGCCAGTATGCCTGGTCTTTCGCGTCGCTGTTTCAGCAGGCGTCTCGCGATTGGGGTGATCGCACTGGGCACCACCCTTTTCACGTCAGCCCATGCGCAGGACCCTGCTGCCGATACCGGCACGCAAATCCTGAAATGGCAGGATGGCAAAAAAGCGTGCTTCATGCTCGCGTTTGACGACGGCGCGCCGAGCCAACTCAAGTATGTGGTGCCCGAGTTGCAGAAGCGAAAGATCACCGGCACCTTTTACCTCGTGACCGGCAACAGCCTCTACGCGGGGCTCAAGCCCAAGTGGGATGAGGCGGTGAAGAGCCCTTACATTGTCGCGGCCAATCACACCTTCACCCACAAGGGCGTGAACGACGCGACGGAGCTCGACCAAGAACTCGTGAAAAACAATGAGGTGCTCTACAAGCTGCACCCCGACCGCAAGACGCCTCGCCTGCTCGCGTACGGCCGGCCCGGGGGCGTTCCCTGGAAAGTGACCAAGGAGGAAGTGGAGGCTGCGCTCACCAAGCATCACCTCGCCGATCGCCCGCCTTTCCACGGCCCGCCGATCCACCACAAATCCGCCGCGGAAACGCTGGGCGCTGTCGACACCGCCATCGCCAAAGGAGAGATGGGCCATCTCGATTTTCATGGCGTGGGGACCGACTGGCTCGTGACGCCGCTCGATTGGTTCATGCCCTTGCTCGACAAGCTGGAGGCCGAGCGGGACAAGCTCTGGATCACCGATGGCGCGTCCTGGCACAAATACGTGACGGAGCGAAAAGCTGCTGAAATCAAAGTCATCGAGACAAAGCCGGATGGTATCCGCCTCACACTCACCTCCCCGCTCGACCCCGCTCTCTACGACCTGCCGCTTACGCTTTCAACGAAAGTGCCCGCAGATTGGAAGGGTGCCACGGTAACGCAAGGAGCGGCCAAGAGTGAGGTTTCAGTCGTCGCTGGAGCCGTGCAGTATTCGGCGCTGCCGGGTGGTGGGGAGATCACCCTTAAAGTGGTTCGGTGACATTCAGACGCTCCCAGCCCTGTCACCCTGCTCATAGTCAATTCCATGAATGACCTATCCAAACGGAAACTCAGGACTCTCGGTTACATCCTGTGTGCAGCGTTTCCGGTGGGTCTCCTTGTAACGGTCATTGCGCTCTTGCATACCCCTCTGCTCTTTCGCTGCTCCGCAAAATTCGAACTGCAAAATCGGAAAGACACACCCCGGATGTATGATGCCTACAGTGCGTT
>JAYUWZ010000797.1:0-6690 GCA_043753265.1 Verrucomicrobiaceae bacterium | reverse complement strand
ACCGGCCCACACCATCACCACGATCTCCAGTACCGCAGCGATCAAGGCCGTGGAGCCCACGGATTTCAATTTTCGCAGGCTGAACTCCAACCCCAATGAGAACATGAGAAAGATCACCCCGAGTTCCGATAACGTCTCAATCGTACGAGGATCGGAAATGAGGATGAACGGCGGCGTATACTTGCCGATGATGACACCCGCGACAATGTAGCCCAGCACGACCGGCTGCTTGAGGCGCCGGAAAACGACAGTCACAATGGCCGCGATGATCATCACCACCGCCAAATCTTGGAGCAGTGAAGAATGATGCATGGCGCAAGGACCCGATCGATTCGGGCCTTATAGCACCTTTACGCACTCATTGTACAATCCGCCAAGTCCTTTAGCCCTGTGGGAACAATAAAATCCGATCGTGCACCAAAAGTAGGATATCGGTACGCCCGTCGCCGGTGAAATCACGGAACAGCATTTCCCGTACGGCAGCATCGCCCTTGCGGCCGCGAAAGCGGATATTTTCCTCGAACAGCACGAAGTGCATCAGGCTTTTCCAAGGCTGCGCGCCAGTGGCCCCGGGTGAAAGGATTTCGAGCAAGTGGCTGCTGCGGTCTAATGCCACGATTTCCTCCTTCCCGTCGCCATTCAGGTCGGCGGGGATGGCCGCGTAATAGTCGCAGTTTTGAAGATCGGTATCGTAGCTCGTCACCAATTCCAGTTTGGGGCGGTTCCCTGCGAAGGGCGCCGTCCAGATACGATCCCTTGAAACTACCAGCAGGTGGGGCACTTTTGCAGTGCCGAGCTTCGCGGGCAGGGCGGCGAGCATTTCACCTCCCATGCCTTCGACCCTGCGGGCGGAGCGATAGACCCCATCAGGGTCTTTCTTCAGGGTCTGGAAAAACGCGGTGCCACCCTCCGCAAAAACGAGGTCGTTTTTGCCATCGTTATCCACGTCCAGGAATGCAGGGATTGCCAGTTTGTCGGCAGGCTGGCGCGCGTTGTATTGGTCGACCACCGCCACATCGGCATCACCCGGAGTGAGGCGGATGGAGCGCGCGTAGCCCGTCGCAGTGGTGAGAATTTCGCCACGGCCATCGCCATCGAGATCCACGATGGTCGTGCGGTCGAGCGCGAGATCCGCAAGCTGTGAGCGCATGTTGGAAGTTTCCTTGAGCGGCTCTGCGAGAGAGCCATCTGCGGCGCCGACGAGGATGAGCGCGGGCTCGCGTGGAACCATCACCAGAACATCCGCGCGTTTGTCGCCATTCAGGTCGCCGATAGCGAGGCCGGAAGGTTCGCGCTTCAGCGTGGGAAGCGGCCTGCTACCTGCGCCGGACCACGCCTTGCCATCCGTGCTGGTGAAAAGATCGAGCCGCCATTTGCGGTCCTCCTCCACGAGCACTGCGGCACGGCCATCCACTGCCACCACCGTGGTGGGTTCGCCCTTGAGCGCGATGCTTGTGGGAAATTCAAGACGCCCATCCGGGGTCAGGAGAGACATGCCAAAGCCTTCCTTCCTGCTCACCACCGCGAGCGCGGCCCCCTTCCCCCCTGCGATGGGAATGGCAGCGAGACCACTGATGCCGGTGAATGACGGAAAAGTGCGGGGCTCCCCAAATGTCCCATCCGCCTGCTGGATAAAGAGCGCGACCTGCGCGGCGCGGCTGTCACCCACCGCAACGTCCTCCCGGCCATCGCCATTGAAATCGCCGACGGCATGTGCGGCAACCTTCATGCCCGAGGGCATGTTGTAAATAGTCGGCAGCAATGCGCCCCCTGCTTCTGGCGAACCCGTCGTAAGCACGTGGCGCTCGATGAGGTTCGACTTTGCATTCACCCGCGTAAACAGGAGGCGACCCTGCGCGTCCCGCGAGGGAACCGCCGTGTAAGCCGGAATGGCGTAGGGCAGCGCGATCTCCGCTGAGAAAACACCGGGCGTGACCTGCTTGCGAAAGCGCAGAGTCCCCTCACCGCTTCCGGCGATGTAGAGCAGATCGGTGGCACCGTCCCCATCTGCATCCTCGGCGAAAATCTGGCCAGTGCGATCCTCCCCGGTGAGATACACCGTCGGATCCGTGAAGCCTCCCGTGGCAGCTTGCAAAAAGACGAGCAGTTTTCCTTTTCCCAACACTGCGAGGTCCGCACGTTTGTCTCCGTTCAAATCGGCCGCAAGAATGCTTTCCGTGCTTGGGCTCGGCTCGAAATCCTTCCACCGCCAGCTCTTCGCAAACGTCCCGTCGGTCGCCTGAAATTTCACCGTCAGCGCGTCCTCTGCCCCGGTGAGGGCGAGGTCTGGACGGCCGTTGCCATCGAAGTCCCCAGCCGCAAGTGCGAGGTGTCGCTGCTCCGTGGGGATCGACACTTTTTCAAACCGGGAATCCTCCACCTCCGGCTCCCACCGGTTGCGTGAAACCGCCCGGCGCTGCGACTTCACCGCGGCATCCCCCGGCGCACGCTGGTAAAGCAGGACGATCTTGGCGTTGTCATTGTTGATCAGCGCGGCGTCGAGACGGCCATCGCCATCGAAATCCGCGGCTTTCAGCCCGCGGGTGTCCCAGGTGACCTTTGCTATCTCGGGCCCCCCGAGAAGAATTTGGTCAGCTCCCATGGCAGCCGCGCTGCCCAGAAGCAACACGGCGGTGGAGTTCAGGATGAAACGACTCATTTTGCCTTGGTCTCGATGTGGATTCGGACACGCAGCGCCTTCGCGTCGCGGTAGGTGCGGGACACGAGGGCGAGCGGGATATCCAGTTTTTCCGGGAACGAATCGGAATCCACGTCCGGTCCAAAAGTGCCGAGATCGGCGAGTTGCTTCAAGGGGGGAAGAAGCGAGCGCACGAAGGCCTCGAAATCCATATAGGAGGTGCCGTCATCGTCGCCCGGCAGCGCGGCCAGTGCAGCCTTTACGTGGGGCAGCGAAAAGATGCTGTCGCCTTCACCTCCCTTTTTGATGCGCGAAAGCACCTTCTCGAGAAACTCCTGCGGGCCAACGCTGATGATGAGCCAGTCGTCTGTGAAAACAAATCCCACCTGCATCGGCGTGTTCTTGATGTTCTTCACTGTGAACCCCTGGACATCCCGGGACTCAAACAGTGCACCGCCGGGTGCGAAAGTATTCACCAGAGTAGTGAGCGAGAGCTCGAACGCCTTGCGATCCTTCAACTGGAGCCCCATGACGGTGGATTCCGGCTCCAATTCATCCTCATCCTCGTCGTCCGCGGGTTTTTTCTTCGCCCCGGTTTCCGGGAGCGGAGCCGTGGCGGTCCAGAATTCTGAGCCCATGTGCGCAAGAAGGTTCTTTTTGATGTCAACGCCGGTGTTGTTGCGCACCGAATCGAGTTGCGAGGCAAACATGGCTGCGGTGCCGGCGTCGGCCTCTGCGAGCACCTGCTCCACCACTGCCAGCATTCGATCCAGATGGATCGTGCCGTATCCCACGCTATCGGCTTCGGCAGGGATAAATGTCGGAGGCGTGCCAGGGCCATCGACGGCAAGGAACTCCATGATGGCTGGCTTGTCGTGATACGTCAGGCCGAATTCCGCGTGCGCGCCATTCCCCTTTACGCCAAAGGACATATAGGCGGTGTCCAGCTTTTCCACCCCGAGAGCCCGCACAACCCGGATGGATTGCGGCGGCACTCCCCCACGCTTCACATTCTCGTCGAGTTCGGCAATGAGCGGGGCGGCGAGACCCTGGATATCGACATAGCCGAAACCGGCATCGTCCTTAGCGATTGCCGAGATGGCCTTGTAGTTCGCCGTGTCGGCCAGCGAGTTGCCGCCCTTCTTCAGGCGGTCCACCGATTCCTGTAGCGCGCGCTCGCTGAGTCCCACGATGAATACCTTGTCCACCAGTGCCCAGCAGGGCGTCTCCACCACGGCGGGTTTGCCGGGCTTGGCTTTCCAGAGATGCACTTTCACCCCTGCGTAGTCTTCCACCGAAGCCTGATAATCGTCCGGGAATGCCGCAAATTTTGGCGCGGGCTTTTCATCCTCGTCCTCGTCCTCATCGAGCTTGGCGGTTTCCTTGGCCACCTCCGCCATCACGCGAATGTTCGCGTTGACATATTTTTCGGCCGCCGCCTCATCGCCCGCAAAATGAGCGACCACGGTTCCTTCCATAAACTGGAAGGGGCTCAGCTCCGGGGCAGGCCCGCCCAGCCCTGCACGCCGTGCCTTGACCATATCCGCAAAGCGCACGCGCATTCCCGTTATGATGCCACCGTTCATAAGGGCGCGGGCCTCCTCGATGGACATGCCCGCCTCTTCCTTCCAAATCTTCGCCACCATTTCCTTGTTCTTCTCCTGCATGGCGAGGAAGGGCCCCACGAGCTTTTTGATTTCGTCCGTGGAAAAAACCTTCACCAAGGGATGCTCCTCAAGTTTGTCGAAGGCATGCGCATCCGGCAAATTGAAGACGATGTTGGTATCCTCCGGAAGCAGGGTAGCAAGGTCTGTCGCCGCCCTCAGCGAGGGCAGCAGGGTGCAAAATAGCGCAAACAGCAGTGAGCGTAGTTTCATAAGATGGAGCAGTGCGAAAATGGGTTAACGTTTGGCGGGCGTCGGCACAGCCGAACCGTCGGGCCTTGGTGGACGATTGTAGCGGAATCCCGAGTTAGGATTGGCCGGGTCGAAGGCAAAGGCATCGCGATTGCGGAGGAAGAGCTTGAGCATCGCCGAGGGAATCGCAAACCCGAGCCCCTCCGCGCCCGGTGCCACGATCTTCATGTTGTTCACCCCAACCACCTCGCCCTTCAGATTGAACAGTGGCCCACCCGAGTTTCCGGGATTAATCTGCGTGGTGGTCTGGATATAGATGCGCCCGTCCTCCACACGATTTTTGAGCGAGATGATCCCCTGCGAAACAGTGCGCTCCAGGCCGAGCGGTGCGCCGATCGCGAATACCGGCTGGCCCTGGCGCAGTTCCTCGGAATCGCCAATCGGCACCGTGGGAAATTTCACCTTTTCGGGTGTCTCCACTTTCAGCAGCGCGAGATCCATCTCCGCGTTGGCGGCGATGATGCGCACATTGTCCCACGTCTTTTTGTCCATGGCAGCGCCGTTGCGGCCAAAGACCGTCACCGAAATTTCCGTCTCCCCGGCAATCACGTGGTCATTCGTAATCACATACCCATCCGCATGGATGAAAAAGCCCGAGCCCAATCCGCCAGGCGTGCGCACCAGCACCACGCGGTCGCCGATGCCATTCACCAGTTCCTTCACCCCCTGCGTGCGCGATTTCGCATCCGTGCGATAAAGCTCATCTCCCGCGACCTCCTCGGTCACAGCGGCCGCGGTGCCCTTCACCACCCGCGCAATCGCATCGCGCGGCACCGTCAGCACAGTGAACCCGAGATCCAACACCACGCGGTCTGCGGTCTCCGTAAGCACCTCCCCCTTCACCGCCCCCCCTTGGTTCAACTCAACAGTGGCGGGATCCGCAAGTGCAGCGGCACTCACGCAGAGACTGGCGGCAAGAATCTTAAGCGACGCGGTCATTGTGCAATCCCTCCATCTTTCCCGTTCCACGCATGTTGGGAAGCGAATTCTCCGCCACCCAGCGCATACGGAGGTGATTCAAAGTGGGTGATCGTTGAATGAGCAAAGGAGGATTCCACGCTTCCACCTTATCGAATCGGGAGCGCAAGCCGGGGTTGTTGCAGTTGTTGCGCAAGTTGGCGCGGATGTGATGGACGATTATCGGCGATCGGGCGTCGCCGATAATCCCAAAACGCAAGGGGCTGATTTTGAGATAGTTGGGAGATGGAAACGGATTATCGGCGATTAATGCGAGGAAGTGTTCCGGTGCAGTGGGGCCGATTGGGAGGGGGGTTGTTGCAGTTGTTGCGCTATACGCGTTTCGTGGGTTTTGTGGGTTTTGTGGGGCAGACACGTTATAGGAAAGAATTTGTTCTTTCCTGTGGGAGCTACCCATTTGATTCCTTGCAATCCCACCTGTCCTTCCTCCGTTTTCCATGGCGGAAATATAGGGTGTCCTGCTGACGGTGTCACGGAAGATTTGGATGGTATGGAAATGCTTCACAGTAACCGTAGAGTGTTAAAAGTGGGTGCGATTTGACGGGAAAGGAGTAACCAATACGACGCCAGTTTTTGGAGTGCGGCAGCCCTCTCTAAGCATTACCCACAAGTGTAAGTGACGCTCTTGCGCCCCAGTTGGGGGCGGCCCTGCGGGCCATTTTCCTAGGGCCGCGCTTCGCTTGGCAGAATGGTAACGAACGAGGAAATGCGTCAGAGACGCATGCTAGGCTATGCTCTTGCGCGCCCTTGGCGCGGCGCTCCAACGCCTTCGGCCTTCTCTGTAGTTTCGACTTGTGGGTAACGATTAGAGCCCTCTGCCGCTTTGGCTGGTGGGCAGGAATTTTTGGCGGTCTGGTGAGGATATCTAACCGGAATCTCCCAAGGTGACTACTTATCCATGGCCGCCCCCGCCTTCGCCCACCGTCCAAAGCGCCAGAGGGCAGGCGCACTCCAAAAACTGGCGTAGGATTTTGAGCACCTTTTCTATTTTACCTCCATTGTGAGATGAGAGGTGATGCTATTCTTGATGTATGTAGTATTCCAATTAACGCCCAACTCTGCTTAGGGAGACGCTGAATAATGCCTATTCTGCGATTTGAGTGAAAGAAAAGAGGGGCTTGGTAAGTCGCTGAAGCAAAAATGGCACAGCGGCTATGC
>JAYUWZ010000796.1:0-6692 GCA_043753265.1 Verrucomicrobiaceae bacterium | reverse complement strand
TATTCAAAAGGCACGATGCTGGGGAAGTTGGGCAGGAGGAGATTTCTGTCCGGTGAATACAGCACCCGGGTGAGAAAATAGTGGAGCCACTTGTTGGCGAGGTCGAGGTCCTGCTGCGACTTAATCAATCGGCCATTGTGACCGTAAAGGATCGTAGGCATCTGGGCTTCGAGGCGTTGGATCAGGCTGTCACGGCCCCACATTGTAAGGCCCAGCGGGCGACACTGAAGGCGCAGGCTTTTAAAGCCGTTCGTTGTGCTCTCCGTGATCGACCAATCGCGAGAGAATTGGCATGCATTTCTGAAAGCCGGGCGGATGGCGGCGAGGAAATTGAAATGAATTGTATCAGGCACAAAGGAATTAAATAATGCTATCCTGTGGGTGGTTACATTCGTCGTGAGGAACTGATTTTTCCCACAGTGGGAAAAATGAAGGCGAGGTCTATCCCACTGGTGGTGGCGGTGGTGGCGGGATCGGCGCTGCGGGTGGCGGTGGTGGCGGTGGGCCGTTGAATCCCGAGGAAGGACGCCCGAAGGGTGTTGGCCCGGCTGGCATTTCGATGGGCGCGTGAGGCAAGCGGGATCGAAGGCCGGTCAGGGATTCAATCAATTCAGAGATCTGCTCATCTACGGTCGCCGCCTCCGCCGCACTAAGGTTTTCGAACTCTTCGTTAGCAACGCGTCCCAATTGCTCGCACAGCTGCGCGACCTGCTTAGTGACTCGGGAAAGAGACACGCTCGACATTTGAGAGCGCTGGGGGGTGCCTTTCTGGTTTATATCCTTCTTTTCCGATTTGTTGGAGTCCGTTGCGTACAATTCGGTCAACGACTTGTCCGTAGGAACAGAGTCCAGGGTCTGGTAGCGTTCCGCCAAAGCGATGTACCGGTAGGCGGAAGTCTTCGGAATTTGCACTTTTTGTAATAGCACCGAAACCCACTTGTGCTCGGTCTTGAGACGCGAGCGCAGGTCTAGTAGTTTGCGACCTGCTTCGAGCGCCGCGCCAATCTGGGTTTTTCCGAGCTTCTGGACATCGAGATGAAGTTCGCGAATTGCTTTCGCCAGTTCCTCGACAGTTGGCTTTTTTCGGTCGGTGCATTCGTCGCTGCAGACGGCAATGCCCACATCGTCTGATTGAGAATCTGTGTGAATCATTGGTTACTTTATGGTTCCGTTGGGACAAGCGTCCCGCCGTTCATGGCTTGTGTTAAGCCGCCACTACCTGGTGCCGTCGGCCGACGGCACCAGGCGCGTCCATGCTTCTTTTTTCCCTCGTGATCGTGTTGAACGCAGGTTTCCCGTGAATTGCCGATATACGCGCCGATCGTCGCCAGCGGCCGATGTGCGAAGGCTGTCGAGCCCGGTACGCGCGCAACCGTCTATTTTTCGCCGGGTGGAATTGGCGTGTCCTCGTTATCGGGTGGGGCAGGGGTCTCTGGAGCAGAAGTCGTCTCACTGGATTTTTTTCTGGTCTTGCGGCGGGCTTTAGCTGCGCCGTTTCTCCCCGTGCTACCACGAAGAGTGTATTTCTTCTCAAACTCCAGTACGTCCTGTTCGTTGAACCGAACCACGTTGCCACGTTTAAAGAAGGGCAATTCTCCTGTCCCCATGTAATTGTCCACTGTTCGCGTTGATACCATCCAACGCGCGGCTAGATCGTGCTTATTGAGTAAATTTTGCATACGGAAAACAACACTAACGAGCGCGCCACGTTATTAAGCGTGTCGGCTTTGTTTTATTCGGCACTCGTTTCGCGAGTGCCTATGTCGTCAGTGTCCGCTTTCCGCGTACTCGTTGTGCGCCCGGACAGGCTCACTCGGAGATTCTACCAACTTAAAACGGCCATCCTCGGCCATGTGATAGAATAACAATGTAATAAGTTACGCGGTTCAGGTATTCCAAAAGTTACCTATGTCAAAGCATTATCTGAGTTTTTTTCGAAAAAGTTTTGGCAGCTTGAACGAGCGCGCATGAGCGCGAAAATTGAGATCGCGAGGAAGCACATTCTGTACGGGACGAGATTCAAGAAGGGCTAGCTTCGCCTTCCGGTTTGATGAGCCACCATGCTGTTGCATCTCCGGCATCACAATTTCCCGGTAGTGCTTAAAAATAATGGCCGGTGCATTTCCACTTTCAAGCGCCACTTGGTTTACGTTTTGCGTCGTGGCAACCCGGTAGGAAATCGCCGAGTCCCGCAGGATATTGCGCTCTCCCTCGATTTTCAGTTTTGCCGCCAGCGCCGTCACGTCGCGCCAAATTTCCAAGTCGGCGAGTACCCGGCCATCAGCCACGTGGGGTTCGAGCCATGCCTTCAAATTCTCGGTAATAGGCGCAAGCCTGCGCGACGCGGTTTTCGCATTTTCCGGCCGCACTTCAATCCAGCCCCGGTCGAGCATTGCGTCAGACCATTGCAGGCGCTGAATCTCCGCCGAGCGCAGTCCGGAGAATCCTCCAATGGCGATGAACGGAATCATTGCCGGTGTGGCTTTTTTGGCTTTATTCCCCACCACTTCGTTGCGGATGCCGGGGTCACGAGTTCCCGGTAGTGCTGGTAAACCATTTGCGGGGAGTTTCCCATTTCGTGGGCAACCTCGGCTGCATTTTTGCACGCTGCCAGTCGATAGCTGGCGTAGCTGTGGCGCAGCGCGTTGTGGGGCCATGGAATTTCGAGGCCCTTGGCAAAGGCCGTCACCTTCCCAAGCGTGCGGCTGCTCTCGTAGAGAAGTCCGGATCTCGCGCTGTATGGCCGCAGCCACCGCGCCAAATTCGGTTGGATAGGCACGAGCCTGCGTTGACCGGTTTTCGCTTTCTCCGCATCGACCAGTATATGCCCTTCGGCCAATTTGATGTCTGCCCATTCCAGACGCATCAACTCGGCTTGGCGGAGGCCTGCAAATCCCCCAATCGCCAAGTAGGGCACGAGTGATGACTCGGCATTGGCAAGGAGCTTTTCCATTTCATCTGGTTCAAGAATGCCAATTTTTGTGGGTGCTGCTTTGGCCTCGCTCAGAGAGTCTGCCTCCGTCTGGCGCTCTTTGGGAAGGTATCCTCGATCACGCGCAAAGTTGAAAATGGTCACCACCATGCGCCGCATGTTGTTTCGAGAGCGGGGACTCCCCTCCAGCGCCACCAACCATTTTTGCATTTCTGCCGTGGTGCATTCCGAAATTAATCCTGGGAAGGCATCGCTGAACTTTTTAAGCCGGTATTTGCATTCCTGCAGGTATCGCGAACCTGCGCCGTCCACTTTCTTGGCTTCAAGGAACTCCTCGTAAATCTGAGGGATGTACTTTCGGTTCACAATGGCTGCATAGTGCCGGGCGTAAAATCGGGCAGCGTCGGACAGCGTGCCCGATCCTTTCAGCGTCGTCGTCGCATCCACGTATTCGGCAATTGCAACATCCATGTCCTTGCCGAGAGGCGCGAGGAGTTCCCGCGCACGCAAATAAATCGCCCGGTCGGTGTTTCCCAATTCCAGCACCTCGCTTTGCCCGTTCAGAATTCGAGTCGCGACCTCCTCCCCACGCGCCTTTGCACGCTCAAGGTCAGCAAAATTTTCGCGAATACGATGCCCACCCGGCCCGCGGTGGGTCAGCGTGTAGAGGATACTCCCACGATTCTTCGTTTGATAAATTCGCACCACGACACTCCCACGGCGGATATCGAGGGGGAATTCAGCCTTCTTGGCTTTGGTCTTTTGCTCCTGCATGACCGGAAGTTGTCATGCAGGCGTCATGCAAATCAAGCGATCACTCTGGAACCCTGATAAAACCAAGTAGCGCGTACGGGATTCGAACCCGTGTACCAGCCTTGAGAGGGCTGTGTCCTAGGCCTCTAGACGAACGCGCCGTTTAGAAAGAAGGGTCGAGCCTACGCGTCGCGTGACAGTTGGCAATCTAAAAAGCGACTAGTCTTCGTCGCGGCGGAAGCGGACGTAATCGTAGAGAGGATCGGTGGGGTCGATCCGGGTTTGCTCCAGCTTGCGCAGGGCATAGCGCTGGCGATCATCCACAATCACGGTGAGGCCCTTGTCGATCGCGAGCATCTTTTTGAAGAGGCGCGTGTAGTAGGCTTTCATCGCGTCGCGTTTCTCGTAGTCCGTCAACGCGGTGCGCGACTCCTCCCAAGCAGCCTGGACGGCTGGGTCCATGGCCGCCTTGCTTTGGGCCTTGCGGTAGCGGATGCGCAAATCCAGCTCCACGGATGTCGTGGGAGGCTTGATTGCAGTGCGCGTCTTGCTCCGATCGAACGCCGAGCCGGGAACCACTTTGCGGATCGTCGGCACTTCATCGGGCATCAATTGCCCCTCTCCGGAAGGCTTGAGGCGGCCGCCCGGCTGCCCCTTGGCCGGGTCGGCATCAGGCAGCGCCGGGAGATCGGGAGGCGTGGGTTTGAGATTGGAACTCGCTGGCTTCGTGTCCGGGCTCGTGGGCTTCAGGTCGGGCTTGGTATCGGAGGGAGCCTCTGGCGCGGGGGATTCGCCTGCGGGCTTTTCCGGTGCGGGATCCTGGGGTGCCGCAGGTTCCTGCGCGAGGGCAGCCCCGGTGAGCACGGCAAAAAGCGTGAGGAATTTCATGAGTGCCGAAAACTATAGTGTGCGAATTTCGATTTGAAAAGAGCGCGTTCCGGGCGCTAGTCACAGGTGTGACAAACACGGCTGTACCCGATTTGAGCGAGTGGTCATAATGAAGCAGAAATCCATCACTGGTTCCGCGCCTCGGGCGATTTCCCTCGATCTTTCGCCTGCCGAGGTGGCTGCGCGGCTGCGCCATCTGCCCGGGATGGTCTTTTTTGATTCCGCGCGCGGCGAGGGGATTTCCATTGTCGCCGCGGCTCCGCAGGAGATTTTTTCCGGAACCCTCGGCGATGAGGAATGGCAGCATCTGCGCAACACGCTCGCAAGCCGTGCCGTGGAACAGGGCGACGATGGCCTGCCCCATGGCTTTGTCGCGGGCTGGATCGAGTACGATGGGACGTTCCGCTTTAGTCTCTACGAGGACGCGCTGCTTTTCCGCCACTCGTCGAGCCAATGGTATGAATCGGGCGAACTGGCGTCGCGCCTGGGCCAGGAGTCCGGCGCCGGGTGCGCGCGCCCGCAATTTCGCCCCACGATGGAGCGTGCCGATTTCCTCGGCATGGTGAACCGGGCGCAGGATTACATCGCTGCGGGGCACATCTATCAGGTGAATCTTTCCCACTGCTTCCGGTCGCCGTGGCAGGGTGAGCCGTGGTCCTTTTACGAGGCGCTCCGCCACTACTCCCCCGCGCCTCATGCAGCCTTTGTCCAGCTCGGGGAGCGCACCGTCCTCTCGTCCTCGCCGGAATGTTTTCTAAAGCTCAGCGGAAACACCATTCGCACCCGTCCCATCAAGGGCACGCGCCCGCGCAGGGCCGATCCGCAGGCGGATGAAAAGAGCATGCTCGACCTGATCACCTCGCCCAAGGAAGTGGCGGAGTTGGTAATGATCACCGACCTCGAGCGCAACGACCTCGGCCAGGTGTGCGATTACGGCAGCGTCTGCGTGCCCGACCTGCTCAAGCTGGAACGCCACGAGCAGGTGTTTCACCTCGTCTCCACGGTGGAAGGTCGACTGCGCACGGGAATCGATCACGCCACCGCCATCCAAGCCTGCTTCCCGGGAGGCAGCATCACTGGCGCGCCCAAGCGCCGCGCCAGGGAGATCATCAGCGAACTCGAGCCGGAGCCCCGCGGACTTTATACCGGGGCCATTGGGTGGATCGGGTTCAACGGCGAGAGCGAGTTTTCCATCGTCATCCGCACGGTCATCGTGGAGGGCGGTGAAGCCCATTTCCACGTGGGCGCCGGCATCGTCGCGGATAGCATCCCGGAGGCGGAGTGGCAGGAGACACTCGACAAGGCGGCGGGCATCCTGCTCGCGGCGGAGCGGGTGGGGTCGATGGGGGCGTGAGGTAGGTAGTCAGACGGTTTTTACAGTCGAAGCCGGAGAAAAGTGCGCCTTCGGCGTTATGCTTGGCATGGCCAATGGTAACTCGCGAAGAGACGGCAGAGCCGTGGGGCTCGGAGAGCGCCATCCACCGATGGCTGCGCGTATCGGATTCCACACGCTTGCTTCCCAGTCGATCAGTGCCTTCCGCCTGAAGGCGGGACTACGTACGGGGCGCTCTCACTCCTGAGAGGCGTCGACACGTCAAAACTGAGAGTAGCCACAGAAAACCGTGGCTCAGAAGTCTTTATCCACGTGAACACCAGAGGCCACCGCTCCATCGGTGACCACGCAAGAGGTCAGTTCCGCGCCGGGTGCCACTTCCGCGCCGTCCCATATGATACTGTCGCGAATGATGGCTCCCTCCCCTACCTTGGCGTCGGGTGCAATCCACAGTGCGGAACCCAGTGCTGCACAGGCTGCGAGGTATTCGTCGCGCGTCCCGAGGTCGCGCCAGTCGCCTTCATCCAGCACGATGCCCCCTACGTGCGCCCCCTGCCGGATCATTTCGTGGAAGATGGGCACTACAGAGAGTTTCTTTCCTGGTGGGATGCGTTCGATGAACTGCGGCTCCACGATATAAATCCCCGTGAACAGGTGCGCCGGCTCGGTGTCGGGGTGGAGTTCCTTTCTCAAATCCAGCACCCGCCCATTCTCAAAAAGGACATTTTGGTTCCCCCCGTGGGACCGAAGGATGAGGGTGACCTCATTTCCGGATTCCTTATGAAA
>JAYUWZ010000795.1:0-6707 GCA_043753265.1 Verrucomicrobiaceae bacterium | reverse complement strand
TTTTGGGCGCGTTCAGCACGGCCTGCGCGAGATGGGCATGCGCAGCCTCCAGCCTGCCATCCTCGTACGCGCCGATGCCGAGGAGCAGCCACGCAGTCGCGCTGCCGAGGTCGTTGCGAAGCACTTCGCGGAGATGGCGCTCGGCATCGGCGTACTGCTTCCCGCGCTGTTCCACGATGGCGAGATTCAAGAGCGCCGCAGCATTGCCCGGGGAGATGGCGATGACGCTCTGAAAGCCCTTCCGGGCCGTGGGCAGATCGCCTTTTTGGAATGCGACCAGCGCCTCATCGTAAAGACGCTGCGCTTCCTGGCGGGTCGCCTCGTCCGGCACGGGCACGGGCGCAGCGGCGGGGGCAGCAGGCGCAGCCTCGGGTTTGGGCTTTGGCTTGGGAGTTGCGGGCTTCGCCAGGGCGGGCTTGGCGGGTTCCTTCTTTTTCGGGGCCGCCTCGGCGTCCGTCCCCAACCCCATGGCAAGCACCAGAGCGAGGGCGCGGCCCCTCACGATGAGCTTGTAAGTCAGCGGGCTCATTTGGAGGCCCCGAGTTCACGCGCCCGCTCGGATGCGGCACGCACTGCGGAAATCAAAGCACTGCGCAGGCCGGCCTCCTCCAGCGCCTCGATGCCCGCGATGGTGGTGCCGCCGGGACTGGTGACCTGATCGCGCAGCACCGCAGGGTGCTCGCCAGCCTGCAGAACCATCTGCGCCGCGCCTGCAACCGTCTGTGCCGCGAGGCGCAGCGCGAGATCGCGGGGCAGGCCCATGAGCACGCCGCCATCGGCAAGGGCCTCCACGATGGTGTAGACGTAGGCGGGACCGCTGCCACTGAGGCCGGTGACGGCGTCGAGCAGTTCCTCCTTCACCTGTTCCGCCACACCTACGCTGCCAAAGATTTTGCGCGCAGTGTCGGCATCCTCCTGCGTGGCACGCGTGCCGATGGCAAAACCGGTGGCCCCCTGCATGATGAGGGCGGGCGTATTCGGCATCGCGCGGATCACGCGGAGGCGGTCTCCGGCAGTGGCCTCCATGGTGCTGAGTTGCAGCCCGGCCACGATGGAAAGAAGAAGCTTTGTCTGCCCCGGGCCGTCGCTTTTCCAAGCCCAGCGCATGGTGCTCTCCATCTGGCCAGCGGCAAGGCTCTTCAGCGCCGCGAGGGCGTCGCCGGGCTTCACCGCGAGGATGAGCACGTCGGACGCGATGAACAGCTCGGCATTGGTTGCGACGCTCGTTGCGCCCGTTGCCTTGGCGAGTTTCTCAGCGGCGGCGGGGATGGCATCCGCCAGCAAGATGTCGCCGGGCAAAGCGATGCCAGACTTGAGGACGCCCTGAACGAGTGCGGTGGCCATTTTGCCACAGCCGATAAAGCCGAGTTTCATGCAACGAGTGGATTAGCGGACGCCCGGAAGAAGGGAAGCCTCAGCGTTACACATTCCGATGCCGGCGCCGGGAGAGCGTGAGCATCGCCCCCAGCCCCAGCAGCAGCACGCTGCCCGGCTCGGGGATGAGAACAATCGCCACGTCGTTGCCATTGATGAACGAGGAGGTGCCCGAATCCGCAGTGTAGCTGATGGAGAAAACCTGACTCCCCAGCGTCACCGTGCTGCCGTCGGCAAACTGCCCGTCAATCGCATCCGTCCCATCATTAAGGATGAGGAAAAGCATGTCGCCGGGATTCAGCATCCCTGTGCCGATCGACATCAGCTCCAAATCGGCATTGCCCAGTTCGACGCTGCCCGTGACCTCGATGCGGTCATAGCCAGTCGCATTATCTCCCCCTGCATTCGCTCCGCCAATCTCCACGAGCAGGCGGGAGGTGGTGTCGGCAAAAAGAAGGTTCTTCGTTTTCAGGATGCTCGCCGTGCTGTCGAAGCTGCCCGGGGAAAGCGTTCCGCCTGCCTCCACCAGCACGTTCCCCATGCGGCCGTTGCCGCCCAGTATGCCGCCGGTCTTTGCCACGTGCGCAAAGGAGGCCTCGTTGTTCGTATTCACGAGCAGCGTGCCCTCGTGCACGATGGTCGCGCCCTGGTAGCTGTTGCCGGTGGCATGGGCGAGTTCCAGCGTGCCGTCGCCTGTCTTCAGCAGGTCGTTGTGCAGAGTGCCGGAGATATTTCCGGTGATGCGGGCGTAGTCAAACGTGCTGTTCGGATTGTTCACCACGCGGAGTTCACGCGCGTTGTAATTGATGTCGGCCGAGTTTGCATCCGTAAGCCCCAGGTCATTGGCCCACGTTACCTGCGCGGTGGCGTTCTTGCTGCCGAGGACCAGCCCGTGGCCCGAGCGCAGGAAGCCTGTATCCTCCCAGGAAATCCGGGGCAGGCTGGAGGTGAGATTGATGATTACGTTCGAGCCGATGGCCGCAAACCCGCCGCTGCCGCGATCATCATCCACGGCGGAATAAGTGCCATCGAGGATGTTGTAGGTCACGCCGGACCAGTTGAGCGCCGCGAAGCTGGGCCCGATTCCTACGCCGAGCGTGCGGGTGAAAGTCCCACCCCCTGCCAGTTCCAACACACCACCGCGCAATTGGATTTCGCCTGCTGGGAGAGCGCCGCTCGCATGGTTTGCCCGCACGGCACCGGCGTTGATTGCGACGGGGGTGACCATCGAACCGTTGCTCGTGTTCGTGAGTTCGAGCACACCGGCCCCCGCCTTCACGATTGCGCGGTTGTCGGTGGCATTGGCAAGCGGGGCGATTTTGGCCGACACTGTGAGTTTTGCCTCCTGTACGTGAAAGAAGCGTGTGGTCGTTCCGCCAATCCCCACGCCACCCGTGGAACTGATGACATAATCGATCCCCCCGGCGAGCAGCCAGCCACCAGACGAGAGATTTCCAGCTCCCGGAATATCCAGAGACTGCCCCACGGAGGACGGGGCAATTTTAATGGAGGTCAAAGCGAGGCCACCAGCCGGTGCCGTTGCATTGCCGGTGATGAGTGTATTTGCCCCCACACCGCTGGGGAATGCCTGGGTGGCAACCTCGGTAACGCCAGTCACCCCGCTATAGGCGGCAAAGCTGGAGCCATTCACGGTCGCCCATCCCAGCGAGGCAGTGCCCGCGGTGGTGCTCAAAAGATTGTTCGCAGTGGGAACCGTAAAGGCGCCGTTTGTGAGGAAAAAGCGGGGGTTATTTCCGCTCAAGCCCACCTGTTTGAGGGCACCGACTCCATCTTTTGCCGAGAAGTCGACGGTGGAAAACTGGGGGCCCACGTCCTCCTTGCGAAGGTAGGACTGGAAGCGCAGCTCGGTGGCGGCCGAGGTGCCTGCGGTGTGCGTAATCGCCAGGTTCAGGGCACCGGAGCGGGGGCGGTTCTCAGCGCCTGATGAAGTGCCGAGTTGAAGGCGGCCAGTGAGTTCACTGCTGCCCGAGAGGCTGCCCACGAGGGTGAGTTTGCCGCCGCCGACCGTTTCCACTGAAGTGCTGCCCGCAGAACCATTCCGCAGCCGGTTCATATCGCCGCCACTGTTATCGAGCACCACATCGCCACCTGCAAAGACGAGGGCACCGGTCGTTTGTCCACCCAAGGAGGCCAGACCGGAGAGCTTCAAGGTCGCCCCGCGTCCCACCACCACATCCTTGTGAATGCTGAGGGTGCCCGTGAGCGTCTGGGTGCCCGTGCCGCGAACGATGAACTTGCCACCGTCATTACCGGGGTTGAGCGCATCGTTGCTCACGGGCGGATCGAGCGTCACCGAGCCGGCAAAGGTGCCGTTCTCCAGCGCGGTGATCACGATGTCGAAATTACTCGCGCTCTTGGTAAAACCGGCACTTTCGTCCACCACACGGGCAATCACGCTTCCTCCTGTGCCGCTCAGGGTGCCGATGCGCAGGGAGGTCTCGTAGCCTGCATCCTCGTCGTCGTCGGTGCGCCGGAGTTGCAGGGTGCCCCCGGTGGTGAGGGTGATGGGATTGGCCCGGAGTGCCGTGGAGCCGGTCTGGGCGTTGTTGTTAAAAAGCACGCTGCCCTGCTGGATGTTCAAGCGCCCAAGCCAGGTATTCATCGACGGAGCCGTGAGTCCCACTCCCGGCGGAATGCTGCCAAAGCGCAGTGTCCCAGTGCCGGTCTTGGTGATGTCCTTGAACCCCGAGATTGCCCCGTTGATCGTCACACGGCCCGTGCCCGTGCCAGCCACGGTGAGGGCTTTGGCAAGTTGCACGCCTGTGTTGATGTTGAGACTGCCCGTGCTCGTAATGTTGATCAGCGGCGCGTTACCAGCAAAGCGGAGCGGCCCCCCCACGATGGTATGCGCATCCTGCGAGGAGAGCGGATCGGTGGCGGTGAGACTGATTTGGTTCAGGAGAAAAGGCGAGGCCACCACGTCGTTAGTCGCAGTCCACAACGAAGTCACCGGCCCGCCGAATACGAGCACGTCCGTGGAATCAAGGCCCGTGGGGGCGCTCCCGCCCACCCAGTTGGTGCCCGTGGCCCAATTGCCAGTCACATTCTGCCAGGTGAATGTGGCGGCCTTGGAAGGGGCTCCGGATGCGAGGAGCATTGCACTGAGGGCGAACAGAGTAGGCGTTTTCGGTGTCATCAAATGGGAAAGGAGCGGCGCTATATACGTGCGAACCGCCACATTGCCACAGAATTGACACAATTGGCTACAATACCGTGCCTCGAAGGATAGCGTTGGCCGCGTAAAAATAAATGATGAGCCCGGTCACATCCACGAGGGTGGCCACGAAGGGTGCGGAGGAGGTAGCGGGATCGAACCCCATGCGGCGGAGGAGCAAGGGGAGCATTGACCCGGCAATCGTGCCCCACATTACGACTCCGAGCACTGCGATGGCAAAAGTGAGGCCAATAAAGACGTAGTGCGCACCGTACGGATTGCCGCCGAAAAGGCCCTCCAAATTTTGCCACCCCACCACACGCAGGAAGCCCAAAATCGCGAGGATTCCGCCCAAAAGCACGCCGGAAAGTATCTCCTTTTTCATCACCTTCCACCAATCGCCGAGCCCTACCTCGCCGAGAGACATGGCGCGGATGATGAGGGTGCTCGCCTGGGAGCCCGCATTGCCACCCGCGGAGATAATGAGGGGCATGAAAATGGTGAGCACGACGGCTTTCTCGAGGTCTTTTTGAAAAGCACCGATGACGGTGGCCGTGAGCATGCCCCCGATGAAGAGGACGATGAGCCACACCACGCGCTTTTTCACCAACCCCCAGAGCGGCGCATCCATGTAGGGCTCATCGAGCGCCTGGGTACCGCCGAGCTTCTGAATGTCCTCCGTGGCCTCCTGCTCCTGCACATCGAGCATGTCGTCGACCGTCACAATGCCCAGCAGCTTTCCCTCGCTATCCGTCACCGGGAGCGTGTTGCGGTCGTATTTCTTGAAGGTCTCCACCGCGGTGGCGGCGGGCTCGATGGCCTGGAGCGAGACATAGCTGGCGTCGTGGATGTCGCGAATGAGCGTTCCTGTGGGATGCAGCAGGACTTCGCGAATGCGCACGTCGTCGATGAGATGCCCGCGGTCGTCGGTGACGTAGATTACATTGAGCGTCTCGGAGTCGCGGCCATGCTCGCGAATGTAGTCGAGCACACGCTGGATCGTCCAGTCGACGCGCACGGCGATGAGGTCGGGCGTCATGAGGCGGCCCACGCTGCCCTCGGGGTAGTTTAGCAGGGCCTGGGCGATTTTCCGCTCCTCCACAGTGAGGAGGTTCAGCAACTGCGCCACTGCGCTGCCGGGGAGTTCCTCCAGCAGGGCGGTGCGGTCGTCCGGGGACATTTCATTGAGAATCTCCGCAGCCTGCTCGCTGCTCATCGCCTTGAGCAGCGCCTGCTGCGCATCGGCGTCCAGATACTCGAAAACATCCGCCGCAAGAACGTGCGGCAGGATGCGGAACACGATGGCGCGCTCCTCCTCGGGAAGCTCCGAGATGAGCTCCGCAGCCTCGATATGGGGGAACTCGGAAAAGGTCTCGCGCAGCGCAGCGAAATCGCGGCGCGCTATCATATCTTTAATCTCCGGACCCAGGAGCGTTCCCAGCATGTGCGGCGAATGGCGAATGCCGCCGGGAGAAGCAACCCTCAAAAGCAACGGGCATCGGTTTTTTCCAAAATGACACGGGGAACACGGGGCATTTGTGATTTACGATTTATGATTTATGGTTTGGCGTGGTTTGGGGATTGAGAGTGGGAGGATGAGTGTTGGGTGCCATTTGGCTCGACGGTGAGGGTGGAAGAATTACGGTTCTGCGAACTCTTTTCTCCCATGCAACCTCTTGCCTTTGCCCAGGGTCTGCGTCCGTTGCGTGCATGCCAGATGGCCGCTTTACTCCTCACTCCAATACTGATGACGGGATGCGCCACCATGCTTGGGCCTGGAGATGATCCGGTCTGCGCGGTGAAGATCCATGTGATCGCCGACCATACCCAGGATGTGCTGGACGAGGCCCGGGCCGGAAAGCTTTCTGCCGCTGCGAGCCGGGCCTATCTGGAGCAAAGCATCGCCATCCTGACCGAGTTGCGGGCTCGCGAGGCATCGGGTCGCGCGGATGCGGAAGAGCTCGCCCGGCTGACGGACTTGCAAACGCGTTTTGAAAAAGTGCGCGCCCGGGGCACACCCGTGCGCGCGTCCGATGGGCCTGGCCTCCAGAATGGCATTTACGCAATCCAGGAGCACAATCGGCTGCCAGGTCCCCGCCAACCTGCATCGTCCGACAGCAGCACGTCATCGACCAGCGAAACCGACACGACCACGGAC